>CAZLYS010000841.1:0-2518 GCA_964563415.1 uncultured Halomicronema sp. | reverse complement strand
TTTATCTGTGGCTAGTCTAGGAGTTTGAGCGTGCCCCAAGCGACGAACAATGGCCAGGCTGCTGTTTGGGTGGCGGCCACTTTGGTGATGGGTACAGTAGCGGGATGGTCAGATGCCGCGATCGCCCAGCTCATTCCTGACAATTCCCTTGGAGCAGAAAGTTCCCAAGTCATTCCCAACGTTCTGCTCAATGGTGATTTGGCAGATGTCGTCAATGGCGGCGCGATCAGAGCCGAAAACCTCTTTCACAGTTTTCAAGACTTTAATGTCAATGATGGGCAACGGGTCTATTTTGCCAACCCAATTGCTATTGATAACATTATTACGCGGGTGACGGGGCTCACTGAGTCACAAATCCGAGGCACGCTGGGGGTCGATGGAGCCGCCAATCTATACATTATTAACCCTAATGGCATTGTCTTTGGCCCCGACGCTCAATTGGATATTCGTGGCTCCTTTTTGGCAAGTACCGCTGATCAAATCAGCTTGGAAAACGGCTATAGTTTCAGCGCCGTTGATCCAGAAGCACCGCCTCTGTTAGCTGTGAATGCCCCCGCCGGATTAACGACTTGGTTGCCGACTGGTGGGGCGGTGGTGAGCGAAGCTGATCTGAGCGCTGGTGGCAACCTGAGTTTGGTTGGCAACGAGCGGACATTACAAGGCCAACTCCGAGCAAGTGGGGATTTGGTTCTGGTGGCAACTGATCGGTTGCTAGCTCAAGACACTGCACTACAGCCCCTGATCCTAGCCGCTGATAACACGCTCTTGCTCCAGGGAAACCAAGCTCTAGAAGTGATTGCGTTGACCAACCCCACCAGTGGTCTTCAGGCTGGTGGGAATTTAATTTTACGGTCTGATGGCATTATCACCGGGGATGCTCACTTTGTAGCGGGTGGGGACTTTCGCATCGAAACCCTAACCGCTACAGCGGGAGCCTTTGCGAGCCCCAACGATCCAGTGGTGCGGGCCAGTGGGGATGTGAGCTTTGATAGCTATACTGGGGCGTCACTCCATATTCTGGCAGGTGGAAGCGTTACTGCTGGATTGATCGATATCACCGGCCCTGATGTTACAGGTAATGCGCTGCAAGAGACTGTCACGTTATCGGATGGGGTTACGACGGTCGCGATCGATGGCGTCAATGAACCCACCTTGGATATTCGAGCCGGTACGCTAGCTGTTGGCGGTGCTGGGATTGTCGGTGACACCGCTGGATTTGCCCCGGGTCCTCCCGCAACCGCGGGCACGGGGGCACGAGCTGACATCACGGTGGATAGTATTTTTAACCCTGGCGGGCTGGTCTTTCTCAGTAATCAGGTGGTCCCGAATGCGGCTCCTGGAGACATTACTGTGGGAGAAATTGTAACGTCGGACTTTGATGGCGGGGGCAATATCGTCATCGACTCCAAAGGCGAAATTACCACGATCTTTGTCGATGCTTCGGGGGGCGATGTCTTTGGTTATTTAGCTATCTTTGATCCGTTTCTCTTCGATGGTGATGGCGGCGACATCACTTTTTTAGCAGATGGTCAAATTACTTTGCCAGAGGCTTCGGAGGTCTATAGCTATGGCTTAGAAAGCGGGGCGATCACTTTTCAGAGCGGTACTGCGATAGTCCAGGAACCTTTTAGCTTCTTTGAAGGTAATACCGTTGATTTTGGCATCGGAGGCAATATTCGACTTACAGCTCCTCTGATTTCCCTGCAAGGAGGAGTCCTCTCATTTCTGGATGGGGAAGGTAAGGGGGGCGATATTGAGGTATTTGCAGACACGCTAGAAACCCAAGAAATCGACTTTGGCACGCTAATTTTCGGTATTGGGGAAGCAGGGAATGTCTTGGTAGAGGCTGACCAGATTGCTCTCAACAATACGTTTTTGGGCAGCTTTAATTTTAGTTTTTTAGACGGACAAGCCGGTGATGTAGTCATTAGAACCTCAGATCTGACCGCCACCAATGGCACACAAATCCTCGCATCGACGGCCAGCGACTCGGTAGGTGACGCAGGTGATATATCGGTTTTCGCCGCCAACTCGATCACTCTAGACGGTTTTTTGCCCAGTGGGATTCTTGGAGACGGTATTGTGACTACTGGCTTGGGTAGTTCCATTGATGAGCGGGCAGAAGGCAATGGGGGGCAAGTGACAATCGTGACTGATACCCTGGCAATTACTGGAGGGGCTGAAGTCAGATCCAATTCTCTCGGGTTTGGAGATGCTGGTCAGATTTCCATTCAAGCCAATGATGCCATTTTGATTGATGGAGCCGTCTATGACGACTTTTTCAACACCACCCTCCCTAGCGGCATTTTTAGTGAAGTTGTCTTCGGTGGTACTGGGCAAGGGGGGGATGTCAACCTGGTCACAGGAGAACTCATTGCCACCAATGGCGGAGTAATCAGTGCTAGCACTGATTCGATTGGTAGAGCTGGCGATTTAAATATTGTGGCCAGTGAGTCAATTATCTTTGACGGGGCCACCGTGTTTGATATTCCGTCGCTACCTGAGGATGTAGCCGTGC
>CAZLYS010000840.1:0-2522 GCA_964563415.1 uncultured Halomicronema sp. | reverse complement strand
TTTAAAAATGGAGTCATCTTCAGAAGAATGCAGCGTTTTCTCTATGATACTTTCCGGTACATACTTCATGAAGAGCTTGAGGGTTTTCTCTTGTTCTGACACTTTGTTGTGGAGGGATGCTACCAATCTTTTGTTGTACTGGCTCAGGTCGAATAGCTGACGAGCATTCTCTATGGTCATCCTCAATTCTGTCTCATTCCATGGCTTGGTGATATACCTGAAGACACGTCCGTTATTTATAGCGTCTATGATAGCCTCTACGTCACTAAAGCCAGTCAGGATGATTCTTATTGCGTCAGGATATTCGGGAAGCACTTTTTCCAGAAACTGCACACCTGTCATTTCAGGCATCCTTTGGTCGCTGATAATCAGGTTAATGTCCTGGCTACGCATGATCTTGATCCCTTCATCACCACTGGTCGCAGTAAAGATTTTATATTCTCTTCTAAAGGTAGCTTTGAATGAGATCAGGTTCTGGGGCTCATCATCAACGTATAAAATGGTAAACTTTTCCTCAGCCATATCAGGGTTCTTATAGTATGGGTCTCCGGTCAGTGCTCGTTCCTGCTAAAAACCTAAATTATAAATTATTCGGCAACAATTGCACGAAGAAAAGCGGCTAGTCGTGGTAAATTTGCTTGTCAGTGTGTTGTGATAATAGCGGAACCTTAGCAAAATAGGAGTTACCCTCTTGGAAGAAAGACGGTTGTGTATCACTAAGGAATGCATATCGCTCATGGAGATTTTGTAATCCCATGCCTGTAGAGCTTACTTTTTCCGTTCTTGGCTGGAAGCTATTTTGGACTACCAGGAAGCCTTCCTCCTCATACACACTGATGTGGAGAGGTAGTTCTTTAGAGACAATGTTGTGTTTAATGGCATTCTCCACCAGCATTTGAAGCGTAAGGGGAGGAATGAATAGCTCTAATAACTCGGAGGGGATGTCCACTTTCAAGGTAAGCCTGTCAGAGAACCTCACTTGCTGAAGAAATACATAATGCTTCATGCAGGTAATTTCCTCCTGTAGCAAGACCGTGATTTCTTCTCTCTGGTCCAGCACATACCTGTACACCTTAGTGAGTCGTGACACAAAAGTCTCAGCTGTGGTGGGATCTTCATAAATGAGAGAAGAGAGTGTATTCAGGCAGTTAAACAGAAAGTGGGGGTTCACCTGATTCTTTAGGGTCTCATAGCGGGAGAGGATATTCTCCTTAGCCTGCCTTTCCGCTTTTAACTGAAGCTGGTTCTTTTCTTCTACCAGTTGTTTGTTCTCTTTCTTGAGGGAGTAGGCCTCCAACGCATTATCTATTATGAGCTTTAGCTCTTTCTCATTCCAGGGTTTGGTGATGTAGTAATAGACTTTACCCTTATTAATAGCATCTATGATGGCGTGTACATCACTATAGCCAGTCAAGACCATTCTGATAGGATCAGGAAAATCTGTAAGAATAGATTCAAACAGTTCCACGCCCGTCATATTGGGCATTCTCTGATCAGTAATGATCAGGTCTATTTTATGCTTCTTGAGAATCTCTATGGCTTCCAGTCCGCTATGAGCCACATGGATCTGATAATAAGGTCTGAAGGTAGCTTTGAAGGACACCAGGTTTTGGTGCTCATCGTCTACGTATAGGATGGAAGGTTTTTTCGGCATGGTTTGAAAAGTCTGACTATAAATTAAGTCAAAATTTAGCTTTACTAAAGTCCCTCTTCCAGTGCTTCGTCGCCTTCCGCGGCAATCCAAGTCAACCCTGTGGAGATACTTTTTTCGTTCCCAGACCAAAGTATTAACTATCTGTAAGAATTTACAATTGTAAATGGAGAGAATTGGGGAAATAGAATATCAGCTGTCAGGTATCTACGAAGGGACAGTTTAAGAGAAAAAGTCTTTCTGAGGCACGGGTACAGGCTGTGTAGGTCCACCTGAGGTACGCCTGAGGATTCTGGCCATAGTCTGGTTCAAAACCTATGATCACGTTCTCCCACTGTCCTCCCTGGGATTTATGTCCGGTAATACAGTAGCCATACTTTATCTGAAGACCATTGATATAGGGATCTGCTCTTAGTTGGGCAGCAGCTTTGGAAGGCGGAAGCTCCATATATTCACTTCTCCTGGCTTGGACAATGGTATTCAGCGTGGTTCTGTCTACCTGGGCTTTCTTATCTTGTAGTAGGCTCAATATGAGTTTAGCTTCCACCAGAAAGGGTTCCCCCTCTTTATCTGCAAACTCTATTTCCGCATCTATCCACTCCAGGCCATATTTCTCCTCATGGGTATCTTGGTACAACTCTTTGACCATACCCATCTCTCCATTGGCGAGGAAAGGAATTTTCTTTTGGTCTCCCCAGGCATAGTTATTTTTTACCACCATGATCATATCACCAGGAACCAGTAGATTTTCCTGTCCCCAGAGCTGATGACGGATGGCTTTATTTACTTTGACAGATTGGTAGTTAGAGTAAGTAAGGAAGACCACCCTTTCCGTATCACCCTCTCTATAGTACCCCATGAAAGTCTCCAG
>CAZLYS010000839.1:0-2533 GCA_964563415.1 uncultured Halomicronema sp. | reverse complement strand
ACGGTGGAGGCGGCACCCGGACTCGAACCGGGGATGACGGATTTGCAATCCGTTGTGCAATCGCGAGCAATGAAGCCCTAAGCCATTTCTTTGCAACAGCTTACAGGATTGGGTGTGCGCGAATAGACCAGGCCGTTACCCCCGCAGTTACCCCCTACTCGTTCAAATCGCGATCGAGGGCAGGACCGAGTCGAGCGACTCCACCGCGTCGCGCTGAAGATCCAGAACCAGGTGCGCGTACCGTGAGGTCGTCACCGGCGTCGAGTGGCCCAGGATCTTTCCGACGACGAACAGATCGTTGCCCGAGTTGATGAGGAGCGACGCAGCGGTGTGACGAAGGTCGTGGAACCGGAGACCGTCCGGGTGCCCTTCCCATGCCGCAAGCGTCTTGTTCCAGGCCTTGCGATGGCGCGTGTCGGTGATCGCCTTACCGTCGCGCCACACAAAGACTGGTCCGCCCCTGGCATTGATGTCAAAGACTCCTCGCGCCGCCTTCATCTCGGAGAGCGTTTCAGCCAGCGGAGCGCACATCGGAACCCGACGTTCCTTCGAGGTCTTCGCAACCTCAGCGCGAACGCAGAGCGTGCGCCCGGCGAGATCGACATCTGCCCACTGGAGCGACAACAACTCTCCGCGCCGCATCCCGGTCGCCACCGCACATAGAAGCAGCGGGCGAAAGTACTCCGGAGCGTGATCGAGCATCTCGGCAATCTGTTGCTGCGACAGATAGAGGTCTCGCTTGTTCCCCGTCTCGGATGCACGCCGAATGTCCTTCACAGGATTCGCATCCACGTACCCCATCTGCACGGCATACGAAAAGACCGCCGACGCCGCCGACAGATCACGGTTCAACGTGGCAGGCGTCACGACCTTGGCCCTTTCGTCAAACCAACGCGCGATGTCCCTCGACGAAACCGTCGCGACGAAACGCTTTGCCCATGCCGCGCGACAGACTCCCGCGAGTCGATTCGTATCCGACTTGAGCGTCGATGCCTTCTTCGCCCCCGTGCTGACGATGTGGTCGCGATAGAGAGCGGCAAGCTCGACGAAGGTGAGTCGATCGCCGTCCACATCCCCGAACACGTCGCGCAAGACTTCGTCAAGCGATGCGCCTTGGACGCGAAGCGAGTACGCGAGCTTCGCTCGACTCCTCGCTTGCGCCTCGGTCCGGCCTGCAATGCGAACGACTTCGCGCCCATCCCAACGCATTCGCACATACCAGTTCTCGCGTCCCTTCGGCTGGAAGACGTAAGGCAGGCGAATGCCAGAATTGCTCGAACTCATCGGGACCCCTTCTCGTTTGCGAGCTTCGGTAGGTCGGCTCTTTCCCCATCACAAGCGACACGCATGAGTCACACGTTGGGCAAACGGTCGAGCGTGTCCGTCGCCGTGGATGCCGAGCTCGCCCATGAACCTGGATTGGGTTGGCTCCTCGATGCCGGCTTCAATCACGCCCCCATGGCGCGACAGGCCTCGCGGTCGATTGGCATACCGGATCCGAGTGTGAACGCCCATTCGTTTCACCGCGCATGCGCTTGAACAAGCATAACAGCTCGACGCTCCAAATTTCCTTCGGCTGCTATGATCACGACCCCATTCCCGAACCGCGCACACCGATGGAGAGAGCGTCATGAAGTGCCAGGAGACCAAGAGTCGATTCGCCGCGTGGAACGTACTAGCGATGATCGCGATTCCACTAGCGCCGCAGCTCGATACCGATCTTCAGTACAAGCTCGTCGCTACCCTGACTACCGGAGACAGTGATGCCTCTGGAAGGGCCGTCGCTCTCGAAGGCGACCGACTCGTCGTCGGCTCACAGAAGGATGCCGGGGTAGGAACGAATTCCGGTTCAGCGCAAGTGTTCGTACGCAACGGAACCGGTTGGGCATTGGAAGACCTGCTCATATCAAGCATGGCATCTAACGGTGACTTGTTCGGCTCGGCGATCGCGATTAGCGGCGATGTGATTGTTGTTGGAGCCCCGCGCACCAACGCCGGTCGCGCATTCGTCTTCCGACTTGTCAATGGCGACTGGATTGAAGAGCAGAGCATCTTGCAGCCCGATGGTTCCTCTAACCGGCGATTCGGACATGACGTCGATGCCTCGGGAGACCGGATTGTCATCACGGACAACGAAGCCGGTAGTAGTTGCCCTGGTGCAGCCTACGTCTATCAGTTCACCGGGACAGGCTGGGATTTTCAGGCGCGGATCGATCCACCGCCGCAGACCGCTTTCTTCGGAGAGTCATGCGCACTCGACGGCGGGCGTCTCGCGATCGGCCAGCGAGGCAGCGGCAACATCAATACGAACGGATTCGGTAAAGCCTACATCTACGAGTACACCGCTGCCTGGAGCCTCTCAGCGACCGTCGAGCCGATCGGCAACCAGCTCCAGGGACAGTTTGGATCGGCCGTCGATCTTCGTGGCACGGAGTTGCTCGTTGGAGCCGAAAACTGGAGTACGGGGCCTGGCCTAACCGGTGTCGGTGCCGCCATGCTCTTCTCCTTACAGGGCGGAAGTTGGACCCAGACG
>CAZLYS010000838.1:0-2539 GCA_964563415.1 uncultured Halomicronema sp. | reverse complement strand
GTGTTGGACGAAGTCAGCTATATGCGAGCCAACCTCCAAAATTGCGAAGATAATGACCTCCTCGTCCGTCTTGCTTTGGCAGGCAAACAGGCCTATTACCTGCCGGAGCGCCTGATGGAATATCGCTTTCATCCAGAGCAGCAGGGTATTGGTCGGGCCATCCCCTACCTCCGCGATAAGATTCAGTACCTCAACTTGTATGAGTTCACCGATACCGACTTAGAAAGTCTGCGTCAGCGTCGTTTGCAAGAGACGCAACTCTTACTTGGATTACGGCTGATTGAGGCGGGCGACACGGCGGAAGGCAAAGCGCTGCTGCAACAGGGTAAAGCCCACTCAGCCCAAAAAGCTAAAATCGGACAGTTCATCGCGGCCTTTCCCCCAGCGGTTCGTCCTTGGTTATTCTCGGTTTTGCGTCGTCTCAAGCCTGTTCCAAACCCCTCTTAAGCGGACGGTTCGACTTCTGCTTGGCGACTAGGCTCAGCGGCTGCATCTGAGGTCTCTAACCATTCGATTTCCCGAGCGGCCTCAGGGAGTTGTGCATGGCGTTGGCCGTGCTCTCGCGATCGCCCGCAAAACAGATCTAACGGCGAGCCCAATATCTCGATCGCCGGGGCTTTGCCTTGTAGCGATCGCCACGCTGCCACGGGGAGCCCCTTTAATACCCAGCGGGTGAGTCGATTAGCGACGTGAAATCGTGGGGCTGCTGGCTGCAGAGGGACACCAAATAGCTCGTGCAGATAACGGTTAGAGCGGCCATATCGTCGCCATTGACCGCCCAAGGCTTTGAGGGTAGAACGATGACGATGGCGGATGATCGCATCTTCAGCGAAGTGTAAATCCCAGTCTCCGACCATTTGGATCCGCCAGCACAAATCGGCATCGCCCCCCGTGGTGAGATACGGACGAAACAGGCCCGACTTTTGAAGCGCTGCCTTACGGACGGCTAAATTAGCAGTCTGTCCATAGGGATAAAAAGAGTGGGCGATTGTAAACTTCTGGGAGAGAATATCTCGTTGCTCAGCAAACTGTTCTAACCAGGTGCTTCCCGGCAGGGCTTTGATTTCGCCAACGACGAGGCCGACAGCCTCTGACTCAAAGGGGGTGACCATACGGGCTAGCCATGTAGGCTCTGGTCGACAATCAGCATCCGTAAACACCAAGATTTCACCTTGCGCAGCTCGAATGCCTCGATTTCTCGCCGCATAGGAACTTTGAATTGCCGTTTCAGACAACGGGCTGATGATGAAGCCTTGGGCGCTGGCTCGCTCGGCAAAGGCCCTTAATTTGTCCAAAGTGCCGTCCTGACTGTTGTTATCTACCAGCAGATATTCCACTTTGTCAGTAGGAAAGGTTTGCTGCAGCAAACACGTTTCTAAATCCGGCAAATCATCAATGCCGTTAAAGATTGGAATAATGACGGATACCAAGATAGTCATAGGGGAAACTTTAGGATTCTCTTGAGCGGTTGGTGTGCTGATTAGTGCAAAACGTGGCTACACAGAAATGAACGGAAATCAGTGGCTCCAAAGCCACAATTCGGTTAAGCCAGGCTCTGGTGAATGCCCACCTGTCGCCTCCTTACCGAGAATGCCCGACTGATTCGCGGCAGTTATCAACTGATGCCGTAATTTTCAGGATTGCGAAGTGCAGAATTAGAGGTAGTAGCCTCTAGGGGTAATGAGTTTACCGGCATAGAGTTGGGTGCTGCGATTACCAATGATGACGGTAGTCAGCATATCAATAGGCTGATTCAGCATGTCCTCTAGGGTGGTGAGTATGATATTCTCGCTCGGTCGATAGGCCGAGCGCACAATCGCAACTGGGGTCTCTGGGGGGCGATGTTGGGCGATTAGTTGTTGAGCGAGCGCAATTTGTTCAGTCCGTTTTTGCGATTTGGGATTGTAGAGGGCAATCACAAAATCAGCAGCGGCAGCAGCTTGTAGACGCTGTTCAATGACTGGCCAAGGGGTCAGAAGGTCGCTAAGGCTGATAGCGCAAAAATCGTGCATGAGCGGTGCCCCTACCCGTGAGGCTGCCGCCTGTAATGCCGAAATTCCTGGATAATTGGCCACCGTTGGCGTTTCGCCATCCCATCCCTGAGTCTGTAGGGTTTCGAGTACTAACCCTGCCATGGCGTAGATACCACAGTCTCCGGAGGAAATGACCGCGACATCGAGTCCCCATTTAGCCAAAGCGATCGCCCTTTCTGCCCGTTGCTGTTCCTGGGTGATCGGCCAACCGGGGCGTAATAGTGGCCGAATCAAGTCCACATATAAGCCGTAGCCGATGATGGCATCCGCTTTGGACAGTGCGGCTTTTGCTGCAGGGGTAATTTGATCGAGGCTGCCAGGGCCAGTGCCCACTAAGCTCAAATGCCCTATGCGTCCCGTGTATTCCACATTGGCTTCGGCAATTGCCACAGTGACGGCTCCCGGTTCTTTGGGATCACGAAACACCTGTTTCGTGACGCAGAGACAAGTGCCTGTGGTCTTGGCTAGACAGTCACCGGTTGCCGTGGGTAACTGGTCTGCTGTCA
>CAZLYS010000837.1:0-2541 GCA_964563415.1 uncultured Halomicronema sp. | reverse complement strand
AGGGTTTGCGAAACCTGCTGAGGCGATTCGCTCAAGAACTCAATGCGAAACTGTCGAGCCCCGGCCTTGAGCAGCCGTTGAGCGTATTCCGCCCCGGTTTGGGCAACGCCGTTGTAGAGGGTATTGCGGCATCCGGCGTCGGCTTGCAGAACGTGTTCCGTGCCGGTGCGATCGCGCAGCGTTACCGTCTGGGTTTCGCAGGGGCGACCACAGTCGCGAAAGTCTTTACCCTCAGACAAAAAGGCACAAAAGACGCAGTGCTCCATATGAAATAGAGGCATGTGTTGGTGCAGCGTAATTTCGTACCAATCGGCAGGACTGCCGCGCAGCAGCGACTCTAGCTGATCAATATTGAGGTCGTAGGAAGCTGTCAGTCGCTGTAATCCATACTGCTCTTTGAGATAGGCCGCAGTGAGGGGATTCGCCACATTCAGCGAGAAGTCCCCAATGCAGGGCTGATCGCGGAACCAGGCAAGGTGATCATAATTGCGCACTAAATACCCATCGGCCTGCGATCGCGCCACCTGTTCCAAGATGTAATTTTCCAGTGATTTGGTGATGCGGGGTGGCACGACCCAAATCGTTTGTGATTCTGAGCGACGGTGCTGGCGGAACCAGTGGACGAGGTCTTTGTAGGCAGCAGGGTTTTCTAACTCACAGTAGAAAGTTGAGACATCTGTGGCGATCGCGGCGGCAAGTTGCGCTTGGTTCCGCACCATCGCAATGAGTTCTGGCCGGGTCGTTGGCGGTGCCTGTTGAGAGGGTAGCAGCGTTGGCAAAATGGGCGTTTCTGCCAGTTGCCACACTTGAGGGCGCGATCGCTGCTCGTCCAGAGTTTCCACCAAAGCCCGCCGCAGTCGATTTAGCTCGCTGACGGGTAGCATCACATCCCCCTCAACGTGATTCACCAAGCCCTCTAGCTGGAATGGCGTATTCCCCAATCGGCTAAACTGTTGCGTCAGCTTTTCGGTGCTGAGGGGTTTGCTGTGGGCGCTGACCAGCGGCATGGCCGACTCCGCCTGGGCAATGTGACCTTGAGGATCGCGAGCGATCGCCGTTAACGGCTGATCCACAGCCCCGTGAATCTCGATCGTGATGGACTGTTGAAACTTGGGGGTATCGCCTGCGTAGCTTTGCCGCACGGTCTTATCCAGTTCGGGATCACTGGTTTTCCACACATAATCACCCACATGTAGGCGACTGAGATCCACATCGCGACGGCCAAAGGTCAGCAAGGTGGTCTTGCCCTGGCGCTGCACCGCATAGACGCGCCCACCTTCTTCTTTCGCGGCGGGATGGCCATTGTCAAACACGATGCCATCCCCCGCTTTCACCGGAGCCTGCAGTTTTAGGGTGACTCCCTCTGGGTGAACTTTTTGCACCTTGCCGAGATAGACGCCCCGTTTTTTGCCAAAGCGCGCATGGACGAGGGACTGGTTATCAATGCCCTCAAACCAACCGGTGTAGAGCCCGCGAGAAAAGGCCATTTCTAACCGATAGCGTTCGTCGTCGGTGGGTTGATAGTGGGGCGGGGTGGAGGAATGCGGGGTAGTCTGAGCGGCGACCAAATCTAACGCGCGGCGGTAGACCTGGGTCACGTTCGCCACATATTCCGGCGCTTTCAGGCGACCTTCAATTTTGAGACAAGACACCCCAGCGGTGATAAGTTCCGCCAGCACGGGCAAGCCCGATAGATCTTGAGGACTCAGCAAATACTGGCGATCGCCCACCTCCACTGGCTGACCATCGGCAATCAAGTCATAGGTCATGCGGCAGGCTTGGGCACACTCCCCACGATTGGCGGAACGCCCCCCCAGGGCTTCACTCGTCAAGCACTGTCCCGAATAGGCGACACACAACGCCCCGTGGACAAACACCTCTAACGGCATGGCAATGGCGCGATCGCTGAGCTGCTGCTGAATCCGGTTAATTTCCTTCAGCGACGTTTCCCGCGCCAGCACCACGAGCTGACAGCCCAGGTTTTGAGCAAAGGCCACGCCCGCCGCACTGGTTACCGTCATTTGGGTGGAAGCGTGAATGGGAAAATCGGGCGACAGTTCGCGGATCAAACAACACAGGCCAATGTCTTGAACGATCGCCGCATCCACCCCCGCCGCGATGACCGTTCGTAAATATTGTTCAATGGCCGGTAATTCCGCCGTAAAAATGAGCGTATTCAGCGTAATGTAGCCCTTCACTCCCCGGCGATGCAAAAAGGTCATCAACTCCGGCAAGTCAGCTTCCGTAAAGTTATCTGCCCGCATCCGCGCATTGAAGCGATCAAGCCCAAAGTAAATGGCATCCGCGCCATTTTCGACAGCGGCTTTGGCACAGTCCCAATTACCGGCTGGGGCCAGCAGTTCAGGCAGCGCGATCGCGGGTGAGATCGCAGCAGGATAGCTTTGAGGAGATGACATCGGCTTGGGGGCTCATACAGAGGGCAGTAACCGCCCTCCCGCCTATGATGACAAATTATCCCGACAGAATACTCAAATTTTTCGCGAGCGGTGTGATGACCATCCTGGCCATTCTGGAGCGATC
>CAZLYS010000836.1:0-2542 GCA_964563415.1 uncultured Halomicronema sp. | reverse complement strand
CCCCTTTGAATGGATTCTGGCCGGGCTGGGAGCCTGCACATCGATGACCCTCCAGATGTATGCTGAGCGCAAAGGTTGGCCTCTAGAGCAAGTGATCGTAGAGCTGGATTACGTTCGTCAAAATGGTCAGCCAGTGATTCATGTTGACTTGGCTATGATGGGCGATCTGGACGAAAAGCAGCGTCAACGCTTACTAGAGATGAGCGATCGCTGTCCAGTCCATAAGCTGTTGACGGTGCCCGTACAGATTCAAACTCGGCTGATCAATCAACTGGCCAAGGCATCATCCTAGTTGCGCTCAAACGCTTCTTGTCAAGATGGCAGCGTTTAGGGGGAGAAATTCTGTTGAGTAAAAGTCTCAGTGCTCTGCCCTTGCCTAGGGGCTGTCATCCTTTAGCCGTCAAATCCTGACAGTGAAAGGGCGACAGCCCCTCGCCTGGGGAATGAATGCGGGCGCGGTCATGCTGAGTCTTAAAGGTGTCTGGACTTCATTGATGACGCGCCCCCAGCTAACTGCAACTGCAGATGGCGATAGCAGTAGCTAGCCTGAGGACGATCGTGATCGCCTTGCTTGAGTTTTTTCTCCCCAGGCCGATTATTTGAACCGGCCAGGTTGATTTAGAGAGTCCTTTGACAACATCCCTCGTCAGACTTTTCTATACCACTAAGCCACTCAACCCTCTATCCTTAAAGAAAGATAAAAATAGACAACACCCATGACGGATCTGGTCTCGTCCAACACCCTTCTCCAAATTGCTGTGATTGGGGATGTGCATGATCAATGGGATGAGCGAGACATCATTGCCCTGCAGAGTTTAAACGTCGATCTGGTGTTGTTTGTCGGGGATTTTGGCAACGAAGCGGTAGAAGTGGTCCGTTCGATCGCCTCGCTGCCCTTGCCCAAAGCGGCGATTTTTGGCAACCACGATGCTTGGTATACCGCGACCCCCTGGGGCCGCAAAAAATGTCCCTACAATCGCCAGACCGAAGACTGGGTGCAACTGCAGATGGACTTGCTAGGGCCAGCAGATGTGAGCTACGGTAAGCGCGATTTTCCGGAATTGGGGCTCACGGTCATTGGCGGGCGACCCTTTAGTTGGGGCGGCCCGGAATGGAAATATGAGGCGTTTTATCGCGATCGCTATAGCATCCACAGCTTTGACGAATCCGTTGAACGGATGAAACAGGCCATTGATGCAGCCGCTTTTGACACCCTAATTTTTATGGGACACTGCGGCCCCACCGGCTTGGGCGAGCAGCCAGAATCGCCCTGTGGCCGTGACTGGCAACCCCTCGGTGGAGACTTTGGCGATCCTGATTTTGCGGCGGCGATCGCCTATGCCCAACAAATGGGCAAATCAGTCCCTCTGGTGACGTTTGGACATATGCACCATAGCCTGCGTCACCGCCAAGATATTCAACGCCAGCGCGTGAGCCTGGATGCCGCTGAAACCTTGTACCTCAATGCCGCCTGCGTGCCCCGCATTGTCAACACAGGCACCACCTGTCAGCGCAATTTTTCACTCGTGACCTTAGCGAATCGCCAAGTTCAGCAATCTGAACTGATTTGGATTGATCAAACCCAAACCATCACAGCCTCTGAAAATTTATTGGCAGAACTGCCGACAACCAAACCCTTGCAGCCACTGAGCTAAGCAGTGTCAGCATTGGTTCATGGCCAGTGGCCTCTAGCCAGAGATTAGCTCACCCAAAGACGCTATGACTTTAAGAGCGGTGTCAGATCGAGATAAGACTCGACCTCATCAGCTAAGCCGTCCAGCATCATTTCTCGCTGTTCGCGGAAATTAGCCACCCCCGTCGGCAGAGAGCCTAACCCACGCTGTTGGCGCAGGCAGTTTAACCAAGCTCGCCGCCAGGGACCATTATCAAACAAACCGTGTAGATAGGTGCCCCACAGCGCTTGTCGGGTATCAACAATGCCAAGAGACTTGTCTTCAAATAGAAAGTCGAATTTGAGGTTGCTCGTGGCTTCTTCGGTCGCGACCAATTGCGTGCGGCCTTGGTGCAGCTCATAACCAGAAATCGGCAACCCTAGTTGGGGATACTGGGAACTGGTCTCCCGTTGGCGAGCAATTTTGCGGGTCGTAATCACAGTGCGGATCGGTACCAATTGCAAGCCTTTGTAGCGACCGTCGGGGCCTTCGATGCCCTCGGGGTCAGCCAGGTATTCACCCATCATCTGAAAACCGCCACAAATCCCCAAGATGGTGCCACCAGCATGCATGTAGTTTTGGATGGCTTCGGCCAAGCCCGATCGCTGCAAAGCCAACATATCGGCGATCGTGGTCTTCGTACCCGGCAAAATTACCGCATCAGGATAGCCCAAGTCGGCACCGGGGCTGACATAGCGGACCCTTACGGATTCTTCAGATTCCAGAGGATCAAAGTCCGTGAAGTTGGAAATGTGCGGCAGCTTGATCACCGCGATCGTGATGGTGGCATTTGATTTATCCGGTGATCGATCCAACAGGGACAAAGAATCTTCGGCGGGAAATGCCTGATTGAGCATTGGTAAAACCCC
>CAZLYS010000835.1:0-2545 GCA_964563415.1 uncultured Halomicronema sp. | reverse complement strand
GCCCTCTACCGCGGCGACAACGGCTTCCTGTCGGACGTTTCTTTCCGCTCCGGCAGCGCCGCCACCAGCCTCCCCTACGTGGGTTGGGGCACGGCGTTCCTCGATTTCGACAACGATTCCCTGCAAGATCTCGATGTTCCAGCGATCGCAACCTTTAATTCTCCAGAATATGGGTATCTGTGGGCACTCCTCGAAAATCACACCCTTACCCCAGAGCAAGGGCGGCAGATTCTCAATGGCATGGTTCAAGAGACCTTATTTGATCTATTGAGCCTCCATCAAGGAACCTTCGTTTTTAAGTTATCTGCCGGTTTAAGCCCTCAACTGACCACTTTCGAAATCAGTTCTCTGGTTGCCACGATTACGACCCAAATCCAGGCTTGGAAGCAGTTTTATCCTCATATTCAATCGCCCCATCAGTGCCCCACCGTCATTCAAAAACTGCAGGCCCACGACTCCGCCGACGACAAAACTACTCGCATGCTGGGCTGGATGGATGGCAATACGTCTATCCAGCAAATTGCCCGCTACCTCAACAAAGGGGTCGTCACCGTCGCTAAGGGCATTTATCCCTACGTCCGACAGAGTATTATCCACTTGCCCGAGATCCCGGTAGCGATGACCTATCACGAGTCCTCCGAAGACTGGCACGCCACCCAAGTTCCTCGCATCGTCTGCGTCGATGATGGCGTCACGATTCGCCAGGCGATCGAACAAATTCTAGATGAGCACGGTTATGAAGCCACTTCTATTGGTAATCCGCTTCGGGCATTGAGCCTGCTGTTTCAGCTACAGCCCGATCTAATTCTGTGTGATATTGCCATGCCGGAGCTAGAAGGCTACCAACTCTGCGCCATGCTCCGACAATCCACAGTGTTTCGCCAAACGCCCATCATTATGTTGACGGGCAAAGATGGTTTCATCGATCGCGTCAAAGCTCGTATGGCCGGGGCAACTGATTACCTGACAAAGCCCTTTGGTGCCTATGAACTGCTCACCCTGGTCGAAAAATACGTTGGCCTCGGCAACCCGACCCGACCCAAGCCTAATCGACTACTAGAGCAAGCCATTCAAGACGACCTAGAGTTAGCGCCCCACTCTTCACCCCCCGGTAGATAGAGCCAACTAGAACTGCCACATGCTCCCAGTCCAAATATTTCCTCAGCCGCAACTGGGTGAACTCAATTGACTGTCTCACATCAGAGCAAGGTCAGTCATCCTGATATGCTCTGCCGGGCAGAGCATGTTGAGACCGGCCATTTGCCGGTCATGCAAAACAACTCAGCGACAAAGAGCCAACATTGAGTTCACGCTCAGCTCAGCAACTTGCAATCCCAGAACCGGAAGATAAGATATCTGCACTTCTGTCCGTGAGTGAGGCATGAATCATCTCTAGCCCTTTTGGGATGTCCAGGAAAAACCTGTATCTCAACCGGTCAGGGCATCCTGTAAATTAACCAATTCTTCTGAAAGGGCAAGAATTATAAATTTACGGGTACTTTAAAAACCACAGGACGACGTTTGAGAAATCACGTTCCCGCGCACAGACAGTTAAGAGCCGTCCCACCGTAAAAAATTGCATCAGGGAAGCTAATTTGCGAGTCATTGAATATTATGAGCATGGTTTTAGTGGTGGAGGACAGCATTCCCCAACGGGAAATGATCACAGAATTGTTAACAGGCAACGGGTTAAACGTTGCTGCAGCTACAGATGGAGTAGAAGCGTTAGAGCAAATCCAGACTGGAGAGCATCCTGACTTGGTAGTCCTCGATATCGTGATGCCGCGCATGAATGGCTACGAAGTTTGTCGTCGTTTGAAGGCTGATCCCATCACTCAAAATGTACCTGTCATTCTGTGTTCATCCAAAGGAGAAGAGTTCGACCGCTACTGGGGCATGAAGCAAGGCGCTGATGCCTACATTGCCAAACCGTTTCAACCCATGGAACTGCTCGGCACAGTAAAGCAATTATTGCGTGGATCACTTTGAGGGAGGGAGGAAAGGTATGGTCGGCAATCCCGATTTTTTAACCGGCAAAGGACAAGAGCAAGGGCCTGAGTTACAAGAACTGGAATCGCCGGAAGGTGAACTATACCTCCGATTCTTTGTGACCTCAGGTGATGAATTCGCGCTGCCAGCCACTGGCATTCGACGAATTATTGAACACCCTCCCGATCGAATTACGGCAGTCCCAAATGTATCACCGCTTTTACTGGGCACTCTTAACGAGCAAGGGCGAGTCATTTGGGTAGCTGACTTAGGTCAGTTTTTGGGTTATCCCACACAACTCAATACTGACAGGACTGATATTCCAGTCATCGCGATTGAAGAACAAGGAACTATGCTAGGCTTAGCCGTTAATCAGATCGTTGGGACAGATTGGATGGATCTTGATTCCCTTAATCTTTCTCAAAATATCCCTGACACAATGGCCCCGTTCTTAAAAGGGGAGTGGGCCATCGACCATAATTCCTCTGAGCGGGTAGTGCGCTTACTAGACCACATTGCTGTTTTGAGATCAGCTCGCTGGGCTGCCTAACAGTTG
>CAZLYS010000834.1:0-2559 GCA_964563415.1 uncultured Halomicronema sp. | reverse complement strand
TGGACTTTGCCTAAGAGTATGCGCAGGGTAAGTTCTTTTCAAGAAGTCTCCTTATTTCTTGGCTTGTCCCTAAGTTTGAAATTAATGCAATCCCTAACGTGGTGATACGGGAATGCGGTGAGCCGTTGACCCAGAAATCTGTCACTAAATGGTGGACCTGCCGCTTTGATGACAGCATCATTCCAACTCAGTAGAACTCCTGTTAATCAGTAGCAATGCGATCCGCGCAGCAGGCATGTTTTGCATTCAACCTAGTCGCGGCCTCAGCTAGGTGACATGGTTGGACGCACCGTATAGGCCATATGCATCGGATAGCCATCTTGTGCATAGATGCGATCGACACAGTTGAGCGCAATATCCAGATCCTGAAAAACTGTCAGTACTTCTTCTTTGCCGTTGGCATAGAGAACGCATAATTCCCAAAACATGAGCGCCTCCTAAAAGTCGTCCTAAGGACGTGAATGAACTTTGTCATCCTCTGTAACCTCAGCATATGGCGGCATTACCGTAGAGCAATCCGCAGGACTATCTAATTCTTGAGAGTGCCTTGAGCTTGGCTACTTGCGCACAATCCACAGGCGACGTGACCTCAGCCCCTAATTACCGAACTCTCACAGTAGGAAACACTTTTCGGTAATGTAGGCTGTGTGGACGAGAGGGTAGGGCATACCGTAATGCAATATGACTGTGTGGTCGTGGGAGCAGGGCCAGCGGGCAGTAGTGCAGCGTACCATTTGGCGCGGCGAGGGGCGACGGTACTGCTATTAGAAAAAGCCACACTGCCTCGTCATAAACCCTGTACAGGTGCCTTATCACCTCGGGTTGCTGAGTGGTTTGATTTCGATTTTGCGCCCGCTTTGACCAATACCGTCCGCCGAGTGCGTTATACGTGGAAACTTGGGGATGAGGTTACCTCAGAGTTGGCAACTCAAGAACCGATTTGGATTGTGCGTCGAGATACCTTTGACCAATTTTTGGCCGAGCAGGCGATCTCCCAAGGGGCTACTCTGAACGACAATACGCCAGTTACCGGTATTGAATTTGTTGCCCCCTACTGGCAAATTCAGACGTCAACAGAGATGTATACAGCCCGCTATCTGGTGGCTGCTGATGGTGGCCGGGGGCCATTATCTCGGTGGCTGGGCTTAGGGGATGTCAAAGCGCGTCCCGCTGCTATGTTGGAGTTACCAGTAACCTTACCTGCAGATAAAGCCGCCCTCAATTTTGAATTTGGGTTACTCAAGAGTGGTTGTCTATGGTGCTTTCCCCGCGATCACGATGCAGTGATGGGAGGCATTACATTATTGGGCAAGCAAACCCCTGATTTTGATACGGTCTTTGCAGCCTATGCTCAAGAATTTGGTCTGACTGGGGGTAACTGCTCGGTGCAGGCGGTGAAGCTATGGGATGGTCACCGTATCCTGCATACTCAACAAGCGTTAGTCGTGGGTGAAGCGGCAGCGATTGTCGACCCCCTCTCGGCTGAAGGCATCCGCCATGGCATGTATAGCGGCATGAAAGCGGCAGAAGCGATCGCGGCGGCGTTAGCGGGTGCACCAGATGCCCTTGCCGGTTACACCGATGCCATGCACGATTGGGGCAACAATATGCAATGGGCTCAACGCATTGCCAGCGTCTTCTTTCGTGTGCCGGGGATTGGTTATCGGGTGGGCATCAAACGTCCGACGATGACCAAGCGCATGGGCCAGTTACTAGCCGGTGAGATTCAGTACAGTGACATTGCTAATCGAGTGCTCAAGCGCCTCACGACAGGCTTTATGTCAGGGAAATCTTAAAGTACAAGGTTTTCAGGTTTTGGGTGCTAGGTGTCAGAAAGGGTGCTGGTTAGGTCACTTTCGGCTGAGCCAAGGTTTGTAGGGCCGGGCCGGTTACGCGGCAGAGTTGCCATTCGGGTTTGATTTCGGCTCCCATACGCTTGTAGAAAGAGATTGCGGGGCTATTCCAATCCAGCACGTTCCATTCCAAGCGCCCGCACCCTCGGTCTACAGCCAATTGACCGACCGATTGCAATAACGCTTTGCCAATGCCTTGGCCGCGATAGTCCGGCAGTACAAAGAGATCTTCTAGGTAAATACCTGGCTGCATGAGAAAGGTCGAGTAATTGTGGAAGAACAGAGCAAAGCCTACGGGCTTATTGTTGCTCCGGGCGAGCAGGGCTTCAGCGTAGGGGCGATCGCCAAATAGATGCTGCTCCAAGTTTTCGACCTGACCGGTCACCTCATGGGACAACTTTTCATAATCAGCTAGGGCGTGAATCAGTTGGCAAATGGCGGGGACATCGTCAGGTTGGGCTGAAACAATGGTCAGGGGCGGTAAAGACATAGGGGCAGCGGTGAGGGTTGAAGAATATTTCGCGATGGTAGCGTGAAGCTCACGTTCCGGTGCTACTGAGGAGGTGCAGTCTGCTGTGGGTACGGTTTGCCCCCTATGGAGGTGGGGGATCCCAGACTCATACTTAAGGTCGCGCTCGCCATTGAGAAATGGATAGTGTTCTAGATGTGTGGAAGGCAATCAGATGGCACGACCAAATTCATCGCG
>CAZLYS010000833.1:0-2562 GCA_964563415.1 uncultured Halomicronema sp. | reverse complement strand
CGGTGACTTGCACCGTAAACCCGTTTTCACCTCCAACGAGTTCGACCCCTTCAAACACAAACCGTCCCGTCTCGTCGGCGGTGGTTCCAGCTCCGGTCTCGAGGAGCATCACCAAACTGCCCGGTTCCGTCTGCCCGGTGAGAGTTACGGGAGTCACGGCGGTACGCAAATCTCCAATGGGGGGCGTGTCGTCCTCTGGGGCGATGCCGAAAATTGCCGTGGGGGGAGTGGTATCGAGGGTGAAGGAAAACTCGAAAGGAACCGACAGATTACCCGCTTCGTCTACCGCTTGCAATTGCAACGTGTGGGAACCATCGGGGAGAATATCCCCGTAAATGGCCCCCAGGCGATTTCGATCGAGGGTAAAACTGCCATCACTTGCCAAAGCATCGGTGACATCGACTAAGTTTCCATTGCCGAATCCCGCCACCAACCGGGTGATAGCACTGCCATCGCTGACGGTTCCCCCAATACTCGGTTCTGAGGTGATGCCGTCGTCGGGAACTCCCGTATCGTCGAGTAACCCGGCATTAATCGTCGGAGGAGCGAGGTCCGGGAATTCGATGAGGGTGGCAAAATCTCTAAATCGGCGATCGAAATCTCCCCCCGGCGGTGTCGTCGCCGCTACCGACGCATCCACGGTACTCACTTGGCGAATTTCCCCGTCGCTGCTGAGGAATAAGTTCCCCTCTTGCCCGAATCCTAAAGAACCCGAACCCACCCGAGAAAGCCCCGTATCGCCGATATAGCTCGCTTCTAAGGTCGTTAAATCCAAGCGGTAAAGCTGAATCGTTCCGGTTCCGGTTCCCAACGGACCGCCATTGAGCTGTGCGGCCTGGGTGAGGTAGGCGATATTGGGGTTGTTGGGGTCGATGGCAATATCCCCAGCGCCACCGAAGAATGTGGGGTCGTCGGGGTTGGGGGTGGTAATTGTCCCGAGCTGTTCGCTTTCCCCGGTCGCCGGGTCGATGCGGTAGACTCGCTTGTTGAAGGAAAGACCGATGAAGGGATTTTTGGGTTCGGAGTTCGGGGTTGTGAGTTCGGAGTTGTTTCCTCCATTATCCAATCCCCCCGTCCCAAAATTCCCACTTCCCGTCTCCGAGTCTCCCCTCCCCCAGTCCCCACCGGGCACCTGGGCTAACTTGGCAAAATAAGGTCTCGGTACGTCTTCTCCAAGGGTCCCCACCACTTGATGGGAACTCGTCTCCGGGTCGAAGAAGGCCATTCTCGCCCCCGACCCGCCGCCGTTCTCAATGTAATAAATTCTCCCGGATTCCGCATCGCGAGCGATAGCGGCTGCGGGGAACAACAACTCCGTTGCCAACTCAGACGTTCCCGATGCCAAGTCGATGAGGTGCAACTCGGTTCGGAAAACTCCGTAGAGTCGGTTGGGTTGGGCTGCTTCGTAGGTGATATTCTGCCCCACCTGGGTCGAATTCCCCGCTTTGTCGGTGACTTGCACCGTAAACCCGTTTTCACCTCCAACGAGTTCGACCCCTTCAAAGACAAACCGTCCCGTCTCGTCGGCGGTGGTTCCGGCTCCGGTTTCAAGCAGCATTACCAAACTGCCCGGTTCCGTTTGTCCGGTGAGGGTGACCGGCGTGACGGCGGTACGTAAATCTCCAATGGGGGGCGTATCGTCTTCAGGGGCGATGCCGAAAATCGCCGTGGGGGGAGTGGTATCGAGGGTGAAGCTAAATTCGTAGACTCCCGAAACGTTCCCCCGCGCGTCTACCGCTTGTAGTTTCAGGGTATGGGAACCATCTTCTAGGGGTTGTCCGAGTAAGGCTTCTAAGCGAGCTTCGTCTAACTCGAAACTGCCATCTGGATTTAACCAGTCGGTAATTTCAACGGTGGGAGCGGCAGTATCGAGATTGGCTAAGGAAGTATCGAGACTGGCTAAGAAGGTAGAAATTTCGCTGGTATCGGTGACGGTGCCGGTAATGCGCCCGTCAGACGTGAGGTTGTCTCGGGTTTGCGACCCGGTATCTCGGGCGAGTTGGGTTTCGATAACCGGGGGGACGGTATCGAGTTGGCTGAAGTCGGCGAAGTCTCCAAATCGGATGCCGAAGTCTCCACCGGGAGGGGTGGCGGCGACCGTTGCATCGACAGTACTCAGTTGGCGTACCGCACCGTCGCTACTCAAATAGAGCTGTCCGTCTTGCCCGAATCCTAAAGAGCCAGAACCGGCGCGAGAAAGCCCCGTATCGCCGATGTAGCTTGCTTCTAAAGTATCTAAATCCAGGCGGTAGAGTTGAACGGTTCCGGTTCCGGTTCCCAAGGGACCGCCGCCGAGGTTTTCGGCTTGGGTGAGGTAGGCGATATTGGGAGAATTGGGGTCGATGGCAATATCTCCACCGCCACCGAAGAAGGTGGGGTCGTTAGGATTGGGGGTGGTAATTTCTCCGAGGAGTTGGCTGGTGCCGGTGGTCGAGTCGATGCGGTAGATGCGCTTGTCAAAGGCAAGTCCGAAGAAGTGTTTTGTGGGTGAGGAGTTCGAGGTTCGGAGTTCGGAGTTGTTTCCTCCATCATCAAATCCCCCCGTCTCCGAGTCTCCGAGTC
>CAZLYS010000832.1:617-2562 GCA_964563415.1 uncultured Halomicronema sp. | reverse complement strand
ATAGAGCTCAATTATATCCGCCAAGATTTCCCTACAGTCATTGAGTCAATTCAAAGAAGCGCTAATCGCATTGTCGCTATTAGTAAGTTCATCAAAATCTTTGATCGATACGACATTCAACAAAACAAGAAGTATGAATTTGATATCCATGAGCTCTTAGATGGAGCGCTACTGCTCCTCAAACATCGGCTCAAGCCTCAACCCGATCGCGCTGCCATAGAAGTCACTAGAACATATGGCGACTTACCTCGAGTCCCTTGTTTTCCAGGGCAACTCAATCAGGCATTTACAGATGTTTTGAGCATTTTGATCGATGATTTTGATGAGCGCTGTAAAGTCTCGCCTGATGAATCGACTAATAGTCTTGCTCATTGGCAAGATCGGACTCCCCTCCAGATTCAAATCCGCACAACGATCGAAATGTCGTGGGTCATCATTCGGATCAGGGGGAATACCAGCGCGTTATCTACCGAGCCTCAATTTGATAACCTTGAGCGCAGTACAGAACGTAGTCCACTGTTTGGCAACTTTGATGTAGAGCTGTTAATGGCTCGTCAAATTGTGGTGGATACCCACGGCGGTGAGCTGAATTTTATCTCTACATTCAATACAGAGATTGTGATTATGTTGCCTATTAATATTCCAGCTCCGTAACCGTGGTACCTGTGTAACATTTTGCTCATTTCTCATCTCTGAGCACCACGACAGTATTGTCAGAAGCGCGCTCTCTACCTTCAATCCCTCCTCACGATATCTCTCAACATGGATGGGGCTAGAGATAGTACCTGAGAACGTCAACCGTTGCATGTCCGGTCTGTGACCAGCTAAATTGAGCTGCGCGATCGCATCCAGCGCGGCTCAAATGTCGGCTCAGGTCTGGGTCACCGATCAAGCGGTGCATGTGATGAGCGATCACCCCCGCATCGGTCGGCTCCACTAGCAGTGCGGCATCGCCTGTCACTTCGGGAATTGAGGCGCGGTTAGCAGCAATTACAGGCGTTCCGCAGGCCATCGCTTCTAATACGGGGAGACCAAATCCTTCCCACAAACTAGGAAAAATTAGGGCTAGGGCTTGATTGAGCAAGACAGGAAGCTCTTTATAAGAGACGTAGTTCAAAAATTTAACTTGAGGGGTAATGCCTAATGCATTGGCTTGAAGTTGAAGAGTAGGAATATAGCGCGAATCTAGGGGGCCAGCAATCCAGATCTCATAGGCCTCTCGATGGGGGAGTTGGGCAAAGGCTTGCAGCGCGATCGCGCTGTTTTTATAGGGAGTTTGCCTTCCCAACAGCAAAAAATAGTTTTTCCGAGGTAGTCCCAAGGGTCGAAAGTGTTGAGCATCGTGAGCTAACAAAATAGGCGTGATTTTTTTCGGACTGACGCCATAAAACTGCGTTAGGTCAGCAGCTGTTGCGGCCGAGTTGCAGAGAATGTGTTCAGCCGCATTCACCACGCGCGGCACATAGTAGCGGTGCAGCCAGGCTTGCGCTCTAGACACCCGAAACCGCAGCGGAATCAGGTCATGCACCATCACGATAAACCGGCAATCGGCAAAGAGCGGAGCTTCGGTAATCGGCGAAAACAGTAGAGGGCGTGTCGGCGATCGCGCTGTCAGTTCACGATAAATTTGCGGCAGGCGAAACTGTGTCCACGACAATCGGCGTAGATGTCCGTGGAGGCCAGATTCAGCCGTCATATTGTCAGGGACAGGCCAGTACTCAGACAGACCGCTGGCTGCTGTTGCCAGATACTGTGGGTCCAGTTGCCCCAGATATGGCAAGAGGTTGAGTGCGTAGTTAGTCGTGCCAGTCGGTCGACGGAGTAGATAGGCTAGATTCACCAGCATCGGTATCGCCGCTCCGGAAATGCTGACGACTCAAACCAGGCAGACTGTGAGACAGGGCTACCTAAGGCCAAGATATTGTAGTTCCAAAACCTCTGTAAC
>CAZLYS010000832.1:0-588 GCA_964563415.1 uncultured Halomicronema sp. | reverse complement strand
GCCCCAAAGGCTGATTACTCACCTTCGGGGGCTGCTTCACCCTCGGGAGCCGCCTCACCTTCGGGGGCTGAAGGGGCTGAACCGGCCCCTTCAGCCCCGCAATAGGTATTAACTTCGTTAATAATGGTGGATTCTTCGACCGAGAGTTCTTGAATCTGTTGGACTGCCTGCACCGTCTGTTGCTGTGACTCTTCAATCTTGGCGGGCAGATCCGCCTCGGTTTCAACGTCTTGAACGATACTCATCGCTGAGCTGGCTTCGGTCAAAGCGCCGCTAAAGCCCTCGACCATCTCAATGTAGCGATCGCGATAGCTAACCAGTTGCTCATCATCGAGTTGCGTGTTGTTCAGCTCAACAGAAAGGGCATCCAAGTCGCTGACGACGCCGTTAACGGCTTCTACGTATTGATCAGCCGCCGCTTTGATGTCATCCAAACTTTTAACCTGAGCGGCATTGGCGCTAAAGGCTTGAATGTTGCTTTCAAAAGCAGGCATAAACCCTTGTGCTTTGTTCACAATTTCGGCCAGACGGTTGCATTGCGAAACCTTAGATTCACCACAGCTAACCGCCAGCAAAGCGATCGCGGCA
>CAZLYS010000831.1:0-2570 GCA_964563415.1 uncultured Halomicronema sp. | reverse complement strand
GATGACACCGGCTAACGTCTCTGGACACCGCAGCGCATAGTCCAAGACAATCACCCCTCCTAGGCTATGGCCCAAGGCAAAACTCGGTAATTGGGGGTGCTGGGTCTGCATGAGTTGGCAAAACTGATGAAAGTCATCACGGTATTCATGCCAATGGCTCACATGTCCACGGGGGCCAGGGGACTGACCATGCCCCCTTAAATCAAAGGTATAAACCCAGTAACCCTGGTCCACGAGCGGCTGTACCAGATTCAGCCACCAGCCGCTATGGCTCCCTAGACCATGGACCAACGCGATCGCGGCTTTAGCGGCCACGGTCGGTTGCCAACTTTGATAGTACAGCTCTAAGTTTTGACTGCCTCTAAATCGGCCCTGATAATGCTTCATCATTGTGCTCCTACAACGGTGTTCATCGGTCACTCATGCGGGACTGTGTCGAGTCTGCCCACACGGTTAGGTCGCTCATACCGCCAGATATTCTTCATCCATGATTTGCAATTGCTTCTCCAATGCTGGTCGTGAGCGATCGCTAATCAACCAACACTCATGGGGCGATTGGCTGAGATACTGCCCATAAGCAGCTGTTAAATAGGCACTCGGGGTAAATTCTGGACGTAAAGAGGCCTCGAAAAAGGCGACGCTCAGAGCTTGTATCGTCTGTTCAATCGGGTCGCCAGCAACTGTTTCCGTCGCCTCCTCCAGCGGTGCGCTAGGGGGCTCCGGCTGGGGTTTCCATGACGACTCCCGATCAGACTCTAAACTCTGCATAAATTCGTGCATATTGCGCAAATGAGACTTGCCATGAATGAGTGCAAAATATGAATGCGCTGTCGTCAGTCGCCGAAAAATACGCATTTGCTCCAACACTAAGGGGGCCGTCATATCATGGCTACCCGCGACTAACATCACCGGCACGTGAATCTGCCCTAACCCTTGGCGACCAAAGATTTCACTGCCAACGGCGTCGAGCAGTAGGACGGCTTTCACGCGATGATCTTGGAGTTGATACGGTTGCCTCGGCAACGTCAGAGCCTGACATTGCAACAAGAGAGACGGATTAGGGTCTTGATCAGGCAAACCGCAAACTTTTTCTAAGCCTTCGAAATGGATGGGGGCACCCGCCAACGCTAGGGCGGTGTAAGCACCAAAAGAGTGGCCGATGATGCCCACCTGCTCAAGATTGAGTCGATTTCTCCAAACGGGGTCTGTTCCCTGGCTCAGGACATCAAGTAAATAACTGATATCGGCTGGTCGATCAAGGAACTCTGACTGCTCGAAGACCTCGTTCGCATCTCCTTGCAGCAGGCGTCTAACTTGTTGCACATCGCTGCCAGGGTGTCGAGGCAGCATCACGCAATACCCGTGAGAAGCCAGGTGAGCCGCATAGAGTTGAATGTCTGCCAAGGTCGAGGCCAGACCATGGGATTGCACAATCAGCGGTACGGGCTGATCTGGCCAGGGCGATGGTGCAAAACAGTTTACCTCTAGGGGATGAGATGGTGCTTGCGAGCCATGAGAGACCTTCCTGCCCTCTAGGGTCATCATCCTACGGTAAACCGCAAACTTGCCCGATCGCCGGAAGTCTGGCAACTGACTAAAGGGCTGAGGGTATTGGGTCGCCTCTGCCGCCGCTAAACTCGCGATCTCTGCAACCAGCATCCGCGTGGTTTTGAGCAGCCACTCCATGCGTTTGACGGTGAACAAGAGGTAGTCAGGATTAAATTTCAACACCTCTGGGCAATGACGCGATGCTGACAATAACGACAGGCCGTCCGGATCTGCCGCCATTTGCAAGATCAGTTGTGCCAGCGTCTGATGGGGGTCTTGCTGCTGAGACCAGCGAAAAAACTGCTTCACCCAATCTAATAAAGCCTTCCCAATCGTCGTGTTCAGAAATTTTTTTAACTGTCTGGGATTCAATTGCCAAGAGACTTTAAGCACTTGTCGACATTGCTGTTGCAGCGTGGCATCTTGAGCATCCAAATACAGGCGGCACGCCCGTCGAGCAATGAGCGGCAACTTATGACGGGCGACCAGCCGTCTACCTTTTCTGAAAAAGACTGTCATGAGCCGAGCCAGCTTAGACTTATCAGCTTTGGTCGGCGGCGACTTGACTCGGTGAGAGGAGACGTTGCTCATAAGGCGCACCAATATCGTAGACAAACAAAGTTGTCTACTCATCTCCTCATGTCTTAATCTTGGCGAATCCTTCAAGGATTCGCGGCATTTAGCAAAGATTCTAAATGCTTGTTGAGTCAGGATTACTGGACTTGACACTGCTGTTAGTGGCGTCGCGGTCAACCGACATAACAGAGCCCGCAGCAGTTTGGAAATCGCGGTTCCGTTGTAGGCAAATCGCAGAGGGAGCACCGTTCATCAAGCGATCGCGGCACTATTGAGCGTCCTCACAGAGGGTGTCTTCACCCTCTAGGCGAGGCATCGGAATCCCGGTGTCGGACTCGCACTGAACGGCAATTGTAGTGGGGCCGCCAGCAGTCTCGATGATAAACACCCCAGCCGAGAAATTGGGGTTGCCCGATCGCTCTGAAGTGGCGGTCAAAATGACTTGA
>CAZLYS010000830.1:0-2573 GCA_964563415.1 uncultured Halomicronema sp. | reverse complement strand
ACGGATTCGGGGTACTACGTGGCCATCTGGCTTACTGCTACCTTGTCTTGCCCACTTTTGGTAAGCACTTTGCGGAGAGGTGGCGTATGCAAGCCTGCCTGCCGTTTCTCCTGCATTTAGGATAGGCAAGTCAGACAACGCTTGTTCTACGTTAACTAGGCTGCTGTCATGAGGCTCAAGTAGTCGAGATCGCCAAGGCTCCAACAATCTCAGAGAATAGCTGGCTTTACCTTTTTCAATGTTGCGCTGCCACCAGAACTGAGAGGATGGAATATCTAATCCTTTGGAGAGGAAAGGTATTTGACCTAAATCTCGTCTGAAACCTACAACAAATAATCTTGTACGACGAGAGGGGGTGCCAAAATTAGCAGCTTCGACTACTGCATAGGAAATTTGATAGACTCCTCTTCCTCTCAACTTAGATAAAAACTTTGCAAATACATCGAATGCCGCTAGCTGAGGCACATTCTCGTAGATGAAAATTAATGGCTCTAATTGGCGCACAATTTCCGCGAATCTAATAGCTAAGCGATTGTGTGGATCTTTTTTTATATCTTGTCCATTACGAATTCGGGTGAATCCTTGACAAGGACTACCTCCGATAATGACATCCACTCCGCCATGAAATTGAACTTTTTCTACTAGTTCTCTAGCCTGGGATAACTTGGAAAGATCATAGTTTAGAATACGAGTTCCTGGAAGGTTTTGTTGGTAAATTTCCAAGGGTGCAAGATGCTTGTCGACTGCCCATACGAGACTAATGAGATCAGTTGCCTGTATCCCCCAAGATAAACCACCAATACCACAAAATAAATCCAAAGCCTTTAACTCCATTACAGCATCTCCAAAAGAATAGGTTCGGAATACTGTTCCAAAGTTTTTAGGATTGGCATCAGCTGTTCTCGGACAATTACACCTTCTACTAATAAACCCAGTTCGATGGAGTTCTTCAAACTATTTTTAGTCCAGTTTGCTGAACCAACATATGCTTCTAAACCATCTCGAACAATAATCTTAGCGTGAAGCGTTTTACCGTATGTATCTTGTTTAAAATCTAGACAATAAGCTTGGAGACGTTGTAATTGATGATTTGTCAGAAGTCCACATAGTCTCCTAAGTAATGGCAGTACCATTTCTTTTCCACCTGGCTCAGCTTCTCTCACTAAAAGCCGAACGAATACGTCACTCTGTTGTAGACGCAAAGCTATTAGGTCAACCAAAGTTAGTACCTCTAAGCTATGAATGCTGAAAAAAGAATTCACAATCCAGATGTCTTTTTGAGCAGAATAAATTAAATCACGAAACACATGCTCTGTATGACGGATCTGCTCATAATTGAGCCAATTTGGGATAGTCATGACCAGTTGAAGACTAGGAGCAAGGTTGTCAGAATCTTCGTATGCCCACATTGCACCCTGTAAATGATTGACGAAAGTTTCCAGCTTTTGATAATTAATGATATTGCCCTCTCGATCACATAATTGTGACTGGACTAACAATTCTCGCAAGGCATAGAGTTGAGGCAAATCGCCTATATTATCGAAATTTCCACTAATCGTTTTTTCTATCAAGCTTAGTCCTAAGGGTGATTGGCGCAGCAATTTAGAAACCCTTATAACTAACTCTGCATACTCCATACCAAACCTTTGTTGCTGATAACATCAATTGCTAATGTAGTAACGCGCTATTCTCAGTAGTTACCTTTCAATGAAAAGTCCTGGAGCTTCTGTGAGCACGGAATTTTAAGGGTAAGGGTCATGGCGCTCGCGCCACGCTCCAAATCATGAAAAGGGGGGTCTTGGCATTCGGGTTGGGGGTGGTGGGCTGTATTACCTGCCAGTCCGGGGGTGTGACGGCTCGATGAGGATGAGCCCACCTTACAATATGGTTTGTTTTCAGAGAAATGATCCCTGAAGCTTGGTTTATTTTCAGAGCAAGAGTCATGACGCTGGCGCAATACTCCAAGCCATAAAAAAGGCCTCTCGTATGAGGGACCCGGTCCCTGCTGGATCAACTAACCCACTTCAACTAAGCTTGAGGAACCGGGTCCCTCGTAGGCGTGCTTGTTTTTCAGAGCAAATGACACCAAATTGCAGCTTTAGGTGTTCTTCGCCTTATATCAAATGGATCTTCAAAGGCCGTCTCTTTGTATTCTCCCTCTCCCGCCACCAACTTCCTGTGCAGTTGAAGTTTTCAGGAAGATCAGCCCCAGCACATTGTTCTGGTACTTCTTCGCTTTAATGTTCTTCCGCAGCTTGTCCGCCGCATTCCAGAGCTTCTGCTCCAGTGAATCGTTGTTCCGGGCTTTATAGGTTTTGGTCTTGGGCATCAGTGTTTTCACTCACGGGGCTCCTAAGAGTATGCCCAAAGCCTTAAAGTACGCAATAACGAAAGTTTGAAGTTTACTTTCAGCAGATTGAGCAGTGTCTGTCTCAATTTGAGAGTCAGCCTGAATCGGATGAACCGTTGCCGCCTAGACCTCAGGGACGCAAGCCCAGCCGCTTCGACTTGCGGTCACATCTCTATCGCATTAGCGGGGTTGATTTCACCCAGATTGACGGTCTTGAAGCCCT
>CAZLYS010000829.1:0-2575 GCA_964563415.1 uncultured Halomicronema sp. | reverse complement strand
ACTGGAAAGGGGTTGACGCCTGGTGGCGGTGGTGGCAACAGTGTGGGCAATGGGGCAACAGCATCGACCCGATAGGTACTTCTGCCTCGTAAGTTGGCCTGTGGGAGAGCGCCCACCAAATCCACTTCTCTAACTGGGTATTGCAGTGGGTCGTACAGCGCTGGATTATATCCCGGCAGTTCGTCCACTTTGGAGAGCTGGGGTTGATCAGGGAGTGCGGGCTGGGCAATGCGCTCAAATTCTGGAAACTGACCGTCCATCACATCCAAGGAAAACTTGGCATCCTCGGTAAGTTGATCGCTGGGGTCGGGTTCTGGCTCAGGGGCAGGCTTCGGCGTTTTAGGCAAATGGCTCAGATTATAAGCTGTCAGCGTAATTAGGCTGCTGCAAGAAAAGAGTGCCCATGTATGCATAGGACTGTACCGGAAAAGTTATTTTAACGGGGCTACTTTTCTTTTCAAAGCTGGGTAATTTGATCAGCATGATTCTGACATCAGCCCGTAAAAATTTTGACCATCAGTCAATCGTCGTCATCTTGCATCGGCAAGGCTAGCGATCGCTCCCGGCTCAGGTGCCCCTGAGTAAACTCTATTCAGAGTGCTGCAAGCATTAGCCAGCAAGGTCTTGCTTTCGGCTATTTCTGCACTCGATGCTCCGACTTCTGAACGTTGCGATGGCACTGGCTCAACAGCTGAATCCTGCCTGAAAAGGACATTTCTCTCAACACAAAAGCTAGATTACGGGCTCTCACCAGCAATCCAGTGTTCAAATCAAGCGAATCCAGGTTGTTAACAAGCCTGCTCACTGAGCCCCTTGTAGGCGTATCAGCTCTTGCTGAATGCGCTCAAAAACCGTGGTATCGGCTTGGTGGGCTTCCGTAATTTGATTGAAGCGCCGTGGAGCCAGTCCGGTATCTTCGACGGCTGTGCGAGATTGGTTACAGTAACGGGTCAAAATTTCCCGGACGTCCTGGCGTACCGAGCGGGGGACATCGGAAATGTCTTGGGTGTTGGTACAGCTCACGTCAATCTCGCTGATATCCATTTGCACTGTCAGCAAGATGTCTTTGATCTCGGTGTAAGCGCTGTTGCGATATTGGTCGATCGCTAAGGCCGCCTGAGCGTATTGGGTAATCTCTTCGTTCGAGATATCGCTTTGCGCGATCGCTGCCTGTTGAGTCAGCGGCAATTGAGCGATGGAAGTAGCGGGTAAACCGATCACTCCCAACCATCCAGAAACCACACCCGTAGCAAGCAACTTCAATGTCCGTTGCCGCCGCAGTTGCCAGGTGTTTTTTACAAGAGTACTCGTCATAGCCTGAGACTTAACCCAAAATCAGTGTGGACAAAAAATGGTGCGTGCAACTTTCTATTGTATTCAGGAGCTTAGCGAGAGGGCGATCAAATCTGCCCACGATTTTGGCAAATTTGGGCGATTTCGACCACTTTAGTTTGCAGGATTGCGGTGGCATCCTGCCCGCTTTTGAGTCCTGCCTCTAGAGTCAATAAATGTTCTAACACCCTGCATAGACTACCCAGCGACAGTTGTGCCACTTCTTTTTGCAAAAAGTAAACCCGCTTGGGGTTGCCAATTTCGGCAGCTTTAGCAATGGTTTGCGGGTTACGCTCGCCACTCTCGGCCATGACCTTGACCCATAGCCAAGTCCGAAATTGCCCGACTAGGGTAGAGACGATGCGGAGGTGGGCTTCGTTCCGGTTAAGTAAATCGGCGAGTAGGCCCAGAGCGCGATCAGTATTGCCCTCCCGCAGGGCCGCTGCCAGTTGCAGACTGTTCTGGGTGCTGACGGTGACTAACTGAGAGACCGCAGTGGCATCAATCGGTGCTGGGCGATCGCCCCAAAACAGCGACAGTTTTTCTAGCTCCAGCATCAGTTGGCGGGTTTGGTTGCCCACCGCGTCTACCAACAACGCCACTGCTTCGGTCGTCAGACTGAGTCCTAAACTTTGGGCTGTTTGCTCAATTTGGCGCGCGATTTGGTCGCTTTTCCAGGGAGGAATGGTACCAAACTCGCGGATCTCGCCATGCTTCTGGAGTAGCTTGGTGAATTTGGAGCGGCCATCGGGTTTTTGACGGCTGCTCAATAGCAGGATGCTAGTGTCAGGCAATTTGGGTAAGGTACGCTCAAATTCCAACCGCAACGCTTCGCTGCATCGTTGACCAAGCGGTGTATCCACTAACCAGACAAAGCGTTTGCCCGTCCCAAAGGGCGGGGTCATGACCTGATTCAGTGCGACAATCGGTCCTTCGGCAACATCATTGGGGATTTTTTCATAATTAAAGCTGGCCCAGGCGTCATCAACGGCGCGATCTCGCAACTGAGCGATCGCCTGATTCATCTGAAAATCGTCTTCTCCCCAAAAGTAATAGACTGCCATAGGCTCAGTGGATGGTTCCCCTCGGCTAACCGTTCTAAAATCTTAAGTCCCGTCACGAGGATTGCTATGCCGCCGCTGTCGCAGCATCCTATTTTGCACCAAAGCTTTGCCCAGATTGATCAAGAAATGGGACCTCATAACCTTGCCCATGAAGAATACGCTATTCTGCGGCGCATCAT
>CAZLYS010000828.1:0-2576 GCA_964563415.1 uncultured Halomicronema sp. | reverse complement strand
ACGAGGGCTGCACTGGTTCAAGTTGAATTTAATTCTGCTGTCGATCTTTATCGTTATTGCCGGGACGATCGCCTTTTTGCTCAACCGAACCCTCGATAGCGTTGGCTATCCAGCCACCGTCAGCGACCTCCAAACGACTGAACAAATATTGGACTATCTGCAGCGATACAACCGGGCGATCACCACCAATACTTACGCGTTGATCTGGTTCCTCTATGCGTTCGTGATTTGGTTTCTCACGTCACTCTATGCCTTTGCCCAGGTGGTGACTGAGACGCGGTTACGCCAATCCAGTCAATAAGCTCCGCGATGTTACCCATAGTTTCTTAAAGAATGCTGTCCTTCAGATACTTATTAATCGCCCTTGTCGTCTTAGAAAATGGCCTGTTGCCGCGCAAGGCGATCGCCACGACCCTGACTCAACCACTCGCCCATTCGGCGATCGCTACACCGCTGTCCGCCCGCCACACTGCTCAAATATCCGCTCAAGAGAAATCCACTATGCCCCTTTCTGCCTCTGTAAAAACGCTGCCCACACCGGCGATTAAAAGCGCGCCCTTGATCACCGAGATCGATGCCTATTTACAGGCTCACTATGAGACTGGGCGATTTATGGGCACGGCGATCGTCGTGCGAGAGGGTGAAGTTATCTTTGCCAAGGGTTACGGCATGGCCAGTCTAGAACATCGGGTGCCTAACTCAACTCAGACCCGATTCCGCATTGGCTCCATCACTAAACAATTCACCGCTGCCGCCATCTTGCAACTGCAAGAGCAGGGCCAGCTCGATGTACAGGCCTCCGTCGCGACCTACCTGCCAGACTATCCCAACGGCGATCGCATTACTCTGCACCACCTGCTCACCCATACTGCGGGTATCCCGAACCTAACCAGTTTTCCCGACTATTTGGAATGGATGGGGCAGTCGACGACCCTGGATGAACTGGTTAACCGCTTTCGCGATTTACCTCTGGAATTTGCCCCCGGTGAGCAATTCCGCTACAGCAATTCCGGTTATGTGCTGCTGACCCAGGTGATCGAAACTGTCTCAGGCCAGTCTTATGCTGACTATTTGCAAACGCATCTGCTGCACCCACTGGGCCTTGGCAACACTGGTTACGAACAGCCCTCAGCCGTGATTGAGAATTTGGCCAACGGCTACAGCTTTACGGGAGAAGAGTATCAGCCAGCCGCGCACATTAATATGATGGTACCAGCTGGCGCTGGGGGACTATACTCCACTGTCGGGGACCTCGCCCGCTGGCATCGGTTTTTGTTTGATGGCGATCGCCATGATGTCACGATTCTGAGCGATGAGTCTGTCGCTGCGATGACCTTACCTTACGTTGCTATGGGCGCTGAGACCCCCAATATGTTTTACGGCTATGGTTTGATCATTCATGATCACCCGGCCCATCGTCGCATCGGTCACGGTGGCGGTATCAACGGCTTCGTGAGTCACTTGGGGGGCAATCCGACCCTCGGCACCACGATCGCGGTATTGAGTAATGTGGAAACCGCTAATCCACTAGGTATTTCTGAAGACCTAGCCGCCATTTTGTGGGGCCAGCCTTACGAACTGCCCACCAACCCGACAGTGGTGGCCGTTGCTCCTGATCTGCTAGACACCTACGTTGGTGTTTACCAAGTCACCCCTGATTTTGCCGTCGCGATCACCGTTGAGTCGGAACAGCTTTACATCCAGGGCACCGGGCAACCGCAGATTCCGCTCTATCCTGCCTCCACCACTGAATTTTTTGCCCGCATTCTAGAGTTTCGCATCGTCTTCAATATGGCTGCCGACGGCACTGTGGAAAGCGCCACACTATTTCAAAACGGCCAAGAATTACCGGCTCCCAAAGTTGATTAATCAACTACCAGCGCCATCCCCTGAGGATGTCAATTTCACCACCCAGTTCCCTGTAGGCACGTTGGCTATGGGAAAAACTTGGTCTTCTAGCCAGTGAGCAAAGAGTAATCACCAGGGGCTTGGGAATGGCGATCGACCTGGGAGCTTAAATTGAGATGTCATCGTTAAGAATTTCGATGGGGTTGAACACAGGCGACTCCTGTTTGAATTAGCCTCAAAGCAGGACGCCTTCTCCGGTTATGCCATGGTGAATCAATCAGGTTCGTTAGTGCAACGGTCAGCGCCATCGACCACGCCAGTCGTCTTTCATGCTGAGGGGTTAACCAAGACCTATGGTATGGGCGAGGTGCAAGTGCGGGCGCTGCGTGCCGTTGATCTAGATCTGTACGAAGGCGAATTTGTCGTACTGCTCGGCCCCTCCGGGAGCGGCAAATCCACTCTGCTCAACATCCTGGGTGGACTCGATATTCCCACCAGTGGACAAGTGATCTTTCGCAGTCACAACCTCACCCACGCGAACGATCGCCGCCTCACCCAATTTCGCCGCGACTCCGTAGGCTTCATCTTCCAGTTTTACAACTTGATTCCCAGCCTCACGGCTCGCGAAAACGTGGCCCTGGTCACCGATATCGCCCGTCATCCCCTCCCGCCCGAAAAAGCCCTGGCAATTGTGGGCTTGAGCGATCGCCTCGACCACTTCCCCGCCC
>CAZLYS010000827.1:0-2579 GCA_964563415.1 uncultured Halomicronema sp. | reverse complement strand
TGACGCTCTAACCCTTATGAAACAAGAGTTGTAGGTGGGTTGTCACCCTCTGAGAAACTCAAGAGACTCTACCCGCAAATTGAAAACTGACAGGCTCCTAGTTTCAACCTTCCTTGAAAAGGCCTTCACAAGCTGAAGCTATGCGCAAATCAGGCACAGCCACAAAATTACTGAGAGGTTCAGAACTTTCGCAAAATATAAGATACTGAAGAACGGAGAGAGAGGGATTCGAATCCTGTAGGAGGATCGTCAAAAGGCTTACGAGGAGGGGGACTTGGGACAGTAACTTTTTGTAATGCCTAAAGAGTGGCCTAGTTCAGATGCACTTTCCCCTTACTTCATTAAGGAGAACAGTAGTGAAGCGGCTTCTTGGAACTCGATGTTGCTAGTGGTATCCATCGTCTCTGACCCGAAACGATACCTCTAGGATATGTGGGACATTTTAAAACTAAATTCGTATTAAAAGAACTGCGATCATGAGTATCGTTGAGCCAGTACTTTGAGTTAAGGTGAAGCTAAGGGACGATCAGGCTTGTTGCGCAAGGTCCACGCTTTTCAATCCGCCCGTTCCTGTTCAGTGTTAGGCACTGGCAACAAGACTAGATATGAGGAAAGGTCCAAATTCAGATTAGCTCAAAGGTTCCGAGCTCCGATAAAGCTTACCCCTTATGCTGGGAAACTATGGGTATCAACTTAGACAAGGTCTAGAAGGAAATAAAAATGTCTTCCCGAGCAGATTGTGCTTCGGAATATTTGACACGGGATTGGACTGTGTCCTTAGCATCAAGAAGAGCGATACTTCCCGCTTTATTTCTGAACTGAGGGGCGTTAGCCATCATGCGCAGAGGCAAGAAATCGCCAGGGTCGATGATGGTATTAGTGAGGGTGAAGACAAAGCCATTAGGAGCAACAATTTGCCAGTTTTCTAAGTTAACAGGATCGCTAGAAGCGTTGAACAAGGTGACAGTTTCTTTACCAGTTTCATCACCACTGGCATTAACAAGGGCAGCAGCTATATTAACCAAATCGCCCTTAACTTCCGGCTGTTCTTCGGCAACAATATCTTTTTTTAATGTACTACCCGCCCTACGACCAGCAGTGCTACCCTCTTCGCTAGAGGATGAGTCGCCTCTATTGATATTAATGCCACCAAATACGGGGTAGAAAGTACGAATAGAATTGCGGTTATTTTCGAGAGGGAATAACGCCAGTTCATATCGGGCATTGTTGATGGTGGTATTTGAGAGTCTAACCAACAGACGCACCATTGATAGTGCCACTAACCCCTCAGGGCTACAGCCTACCCAGAAACCACCAATTGGTTTTTTCAGCAATTGCTTTTTACCCGTTGGATTGCCGTTATTGTCAAATTCAGGTGCATCCCAAGTGTAACTAAGAGTAATAACTTCAGGAACCAAAATACCCTGACTAGCATTCGGCCCCGTATATTCAGACTTTCCATAAGAGATCCTGTCTGGGAACTCCATCGTGGAGTTCTTGCCGCCATCATCAAGGAAGTACTTGTACCAAAAGTGATAACCTCCTAAGTCCACAGCAATGTTATCTGGCTTTTCACCAGTATCTTTCTGCTCACCAACAAAGACGTGTTCGAAGCCAGATGCATTTTTACTACCTGCTTTGCCCTGAAAAAAGAAGGCTTCCTCGATTGCAAGTGCAAATTCGATATCGGTCAGGGCTCTGCCCCTGTTCCGGCCTACAGCCTCCTTGGCAATCTGAATAGGTTTGGTAGGGAGAATGGCTTCAATAAATTCTCGTTCTTCTTCCCTTTCAAAAGAGGAGATTTGGTCGCGCTCACCCGGATCGAGAATGTAGTTATTAAAAAGTCTGCGGCAAAGGTTGTAAGTTTCAATTTTGCTGGAGGGTATAACAACTTCGGTAATGACTTTTGCGTCTTTACCGGAGACGTCTTCATCAACAATGACATAACCTTTGGTTGTATCTAGAACTCCGTTGAGTTCACCGGAGTCTTGTTGAACTTTACGATAGGATTTGACGCCGTTACCTTCAAGTATGTCAGCATCCCAAATTTTTTGATAAATATCCATAGCTTACCTTCAGAGGTTGACTTTCCGTTTGGCGTGTTGTTCACAAGAGTAAATGAGTATCTAGTTAATATCTTTAGGCAGACTCAATCTTGATAACAGGTTTATGCTCAACAGTGAAGTTTACCGAATTTGCTATAAAGCATTTTCGATTTGCCTCTAAATGCAATTCATAGGCCTCTGACAAGTTAGTACCAGCAGAAACCGTCACATTAGGGTGCAAAATCACACTCTGAAACTTACTGATACTTTTAGTTTCCTCAAGCATAAGGCCTTCTGCAAAATCAACATATTCTGTGACTACGATGCCAGTATCAGCACATAAATGGAGATACCACAACATATGACAAGAGGAAAGTGCAGACACAAGCAAATCTTCAGGATTATAGCGTTCTGATTGTCCTCTAAAAGCTGAATCTGAAGAACCTAGAATTAGAGGCTTACCTTTAGCTGTAATTTCATGATTACGACTATATTCTGTATAGCCTGAAGTTCCTCTACTAAGGTTGCCAACCC
>CAZLYS010000826.1:2058-2590 GCA_964563415.1 uncultured Halomicronema sp. | reverse complement strand
ACTCACACAATACGCCAAATTTTTGGCAAAAACCCGTAACTAACTGACACACAAGCGTTTCAGAGATTCCCCCGCAAAGCGTGAAAAACGCGGCAGAATGGAGGCAACGTTTCCGGCAGCTCGCTCCATCATGCTGTCGCTCTCCAACCTCAAAGCGGCCCAAGCAGAAACCTACTACCAGGCTGACGATTATTACACGAATGAAGAATCCGGTGCTGCCGAGTTCAGTCCCCAGTGGTTTGGGGAAGGAGCCGCTGCGCTGAACTTAGACGGCAATGTGGCAGGCGAAGATTTCAAAGCCCTGTTGCAGGGCTATGGCCCGGATGGACAAGCCTTATTTCAACGCCAAGTGGATATTGAGAAGCGTCGAGGAGCCACCGACTACACCTTCAGCGCCCCGAAAAGTGTGAGTGTTGCCGCCCTCGTGCAGCAGGATGAGCGCGTCCTGCAGGCCCATCATCACGCGGTGAAAACTGCACTGTCTGTGCTCGAAGACCGCTACGTTGAAGCCCGCATTACGATCGCACCGGGC
>CAZLYS010000826.1:0-2048 GCA_964563415.1 uncultured Halomicronema sp. | reverse complement strand
TCGCCGTCGGGTGAACACCGGCAACATCATCAGCGCTCTATTCCCGCACCAAACCAGCCGCGCACTCGACCCCCAGTTGCACACCCACTGCGTCACCATTAACGCGACTCAAGCCCCCGATGGTCGCTGGTTTTCCTTCTCGAATGAGAGCGTGATTCGGAATCAAAAATTGCTGGGTGAGGTCTACCAAAATGAACTGGCCCATGAGCTGCGGCAGGCGGGCTATGAATTTGAACCCCTCGCCAATGGTCAGTTCGAGCTGGCCGGATACGACCCGGAAATGCTCGATGGGTTCTCCAAACGCCGCCAGCAAATTGAGGCGGTGATGGACCGCTGGCAGCAAGAACGTGAGGCGATCAACGATGGCGAGGGACAACCCGTCACCGATACGGCAGCGCGGCGGGAAGCGGCGAATTTGCGATCGCGGCAGCGCAAATGCCACGACATCGGGCGGGAAGAACTGACCCAGGCTTGGGATGAACAGGTGCAGCAAGAAGGCTGGCAACTGCCGGAAATTCCGAGCGCATCAGAGCAAATTGCGAGTCCATCGGTGCAAGCAATCATCGATAACAGCGTCCAGCACTGCGAAGAACGACGGGCGATTTTTCCCCGTGAAGCCGTCGAACGATTTGCCCTGGAACATCATCTCGGCGATCGCCCCTTTGCGGCAATTGCCGAAACCGTAGCCAACTCCAGCGACCTGATTCGCCTTGAGCTAGGACTTCCAGCAGACAGTCTCTTAACCACGCAGCGCGCGATCGCCCTGGAGCAAGACACGATTCAACTCATGCGGGAAGGCCAGGGACGAGCTGCACTCTTGATGTCATCTTGGCAAGCGGAAAGGTTAGTGAACGAGGACAACTTTAACGCGGGACAACAGCTAGCGGTGCGGCAGACGCTGACAAGCCGCGACTCGGTGATCGGTTGGCAGGGCGTAGCTGGAGCCGGTAAAACCTACGCGCTGTCGTGGGTGAAACGGCAAGCGGAGCAGTCGGGCTACCGGGTGAAAGGCTTGGCCCCCAGCGCTGAAGCCGCGAACGAATTAGGTCGCTCCTTGCAGATCGAGACGGCCACCGTCGCCCGCCACCTGCTGATGCAAGGGCAGGAGCGCGGCCCCCAACTCTGGATAGTGGATGAGGCCAGTCTGCTGGGGATGAAGACTGCCCATGACCTGTTAGCAAAAGCCCAACAGCAGCAAGCCCGCGTCATCTTAGTCGGCGATACCCGGCAGCTCGCCGCTGTGGAAGCGGGGCATCCTTTCAAAGCTCTGCAAGCCGCCGGGATGGCCACCAGCTATCTCGATGAGAGCCGCCGCCAGCAGACCCGCAGCCTCCAGCAAGCGGTGCGGCATTTGGCGGTAGGTGAGATTGACCTGGGCATTGATGAGCTGATGGCCAATGGCAACATCACCCTCGCGGCGACCCCGGCAGCCAGTGAAGACCGGCTCGTGGAAAACTATTGTCAACTTTCCCAGGCGGAGCGAGACCAGACCCTGATCCTGACGAGCACTCGCGCGGCGCGGCAACGACTGACGCAAGCGCTGCGACATCAGCTGCAGGATGACGGTGAATTGGCGGCCAACGAACTGCAAATCATGGGGATGACCAGTAAACACTTGACGGTGGCTGAGGCGGGGTATGCCAGTCATTATGAAATCGGTGATGTTGTCGTGCCGCTGTACGGCTACCGGCAGAAAGGCGTTCAGGCTGACTCAACGGGAGCGGGCCTCAGCCCCCGCCAGCGATATGAAGTCGTCGATATTCAGCGAGAGCCCAATACCCTGACGGTGCGCGGCGAGGATGGCCAGGGGGTGACCTTCGATCCCGCCAAATGCGTGAAGAAATTGGTGTATCAGCCAGCGGTGTTGGAGGTGGCCGTGGGCGATCGCCTCAGGTGGACCCGCAACGACCGCCAGCAGAACCGTCGCAATGGTCAGGAACTCACGGTCGAAGCGATCGACGGGACGCAAGTCACTGCTGTGGACAAGGCAGGCCAGCGCTACGAGATTGACGCCCAAGCCTGGCAGTATCTCGACTACGCCTGGGGCC
>CAZLYS010000825.1:0-2595 GCA_964563415.1 uncultured Halomicronema sp. | reverse complement strand
TGACAAGTGTGGCGCATCAGTAAAGTCGGTCTCGTAGAAGTTTGTCTATGTCTTTACTTTTGAGAGCTATCAAAAGGTTTGGCTCGGGTTTTCAACGATGAGATAGGACTCTTGATACAAGAGGTCGTCTCAATCAAGCAGTAATTTATTCGTAAAGATTGATCTGGTTGCTGCCAATCGAGATGCCGTACTCACCGTAGACATCTTGCCCCAAGAGGGCAACGTCACCGCCAATCCCGACCCAAAGGTTTTGCACAACGAGCTCACCCACCTTGAGACTATTGACATAACCGATTGGAATTTCGACCTGTCGACCATCAGCAACTGTAACCATAGCGCTGCCAGTTACAATGACCCCGACTGCATCGGCCATCGCCGGGGTGATCAACGTTCCAGAGGCCCCTGTATCAAACAACATCGTAAATTGCTGAGTACTGCGATCGCCTTCTAGCGTCACCGGGACCACGGGAATCCCTCCCCGACTATCGACAATGGGAATGCTGGCCACAAGTCCAGGGGGACGATCTGGAGCCGTGGGGAGGGCTTGAGCAACGACTTCACCAGCTGCTCGCTTTTCCGCCATTGCCAGGTTTTGACTATACTCTTGCAACTTTTGCTGAGCAGTGGCGTGGTTAGGGTCGTCAGTAGGAACTTGCTGCAGGTATTGCAGGGCTTGTTGCCAACGCCCCGCTGCGAGCTGCCAATCATCGGGTGATTGGGCTGATTGACCAATTGTGACGGCGCTCTCAGCTCGTGTGATGGCTTCGCTAAAGTAATTGGGACGAGACTCGGGTGGGGGTTCAGCGGCGGTCGGTGTTGAGGCTGCAGCCGAAACGGTTTCAGCTTCTGGGGCATCAGCCGTAACCACCGGTGTAGGGGCTATTTCTTGGGTGGCTTCTTCAGTGGTGGTGGAGGTGTCGGTGGAGGGAAGTGGTAGCAATGCGCAGCTAGACAGCACATAGCAACTACCAATCCAAGCCAAGCACTGGAGTGAACGAGCCATAATTCTCTCCTACAAAGAAACCTGCAGAATCATGCGACGGACAAAGCGCCGTCCGCTATTCTTAAGAGTGCCCCTACGGTCGTGCATGGTCACAACAACCCGCTTCAAGCTTATGTTTTCAGACAACTATTCGCCAGCTTTGTTGGTTCTCGCTGATGGTTCGAGCTTTCAGGGCTGGAGCTTTGGTGCCACCGGTACCGTGATGGGAGAGGTCGTCTTCAATACGGGCATGACCGGATACCAAGAAGTCTTAACCGACCCCAGCTACTGTGGTCAGATCGTAACGTTTACTTACCCAGAATTGGGCAATACCGGAGTCAATCCAGAAGATGAAGAGTCTGCTCGCCCTCAGATTCGCGGCGCGATCGCACGCAATATTTGCGAGATTCCCAGTAACTGGCGCTCGACTCAGTCATTACCAGACTATCTAAAGCAGCACAACATTCCTGGCATCTTTGGGATCGATACGCGATCGCTCACCCGTAACCTGCGGACGACAGGAGCGATGAACGGGGCCATCTCCACAGAAGTCTTGGATGTGGATGAGCTATTGCGACAGCTTCAAGCGGCTCCTAATATGGCTGGTTTGAACCTCGTCAAAGAAGTAACCACTGCTAAACCCTATGAGTGGACTGAGCCCACAGACACCCTTTGGGAATGTTATCCAGAAGGTGCAACCGCCGAACCGAAATTGACCGTAGTGGCGATCGACTTTGGCATTAAACGCAACATTTTGCGGCGGCTGACTCGGTACGGGTGCCGGGTGATTGTGGTACCTGCTGACGCCTCCCCCGAAACGATTCTGAGTTATCAACCCGACGGCATTTTTCTCTCCAACGGACCGGGTGACCCAGCAGCGGTAGCAGAAGCGCCCAAAACAGTGCAGGCATTGCTTGATCAACAATTGCCTACCTTTGGTATCTGCATGGGGCACCAAATTTTAGGGCGATCGCTCGGCGGTGAGACCTTCAAGCTTAAGTTTGGCCATCGGGGGCTCAACCATCCTTGTGGGTTATCACAGCAGGTGGAAATCACCAGCCAGAATCATGGTTTTGCCATCAGTGCCGATTCCATCGCAGCGGCGGATGTTGACATTAGTCATCTCAACCTGAATGATCGCACCGTTGCGGGTCTGCGCCATAAGACTCTGCCCTTGTTCTCCGTGCAGTATCACCCTGAAGCCAGCCCTGGGCCTCATGATGCCGATTATCTGTTCCGCGATTTTGTCGCCTTGATGCGTGAAAATGCAACTCTTTAGAGCACGATAACCTCGGAGATCACTGATTCTCTGCATTTAAACTATGGAACCCAGCCCCGGCCTACAGACACAATCTGACAGCTTGGGCTGGGTTCGGAGTATGGGTCTCACTTACGATTCAAGATCAATTGCTCTGAAAATAAACTCCTCGTAGGGTGGGTCACATCCTCACAGATCGCGCCAAAACTCCCTGTCAGAGCGTGTCCTGACCCACCGCCCACCGCCCGAATCCCGAGGCATCCTTTTCATCGTTTGGAGTGTCGCCCCGCGTCATGGGCCATTGCTCTGAAAATAAACTCCTCGTAGGGTGGGTCACATCCTCACAGATCGCGCC
>CAZLYS010000824.1:0-2599 GCA_964563415.1 uncultured Halomicronema sp. | reverse complement strand
GTCGAGGAGGAGTGACTTATGGACTTTATCCAAGCAAACGGCGGGAGATTATGGTTTGGAGGTCAGTGCTGCCTTCGTGGCGGTGGCTCCGGAGGCCATCGCACCCGTAAAGCCACCCCCTCCCGCAAAGGCAGAGGCGAGCCATAGCCCGCTAATCGAGGTTTCGGGCTGGCCCGGTGGCCCCTTCGGCAGCTGCTTCGGCGGGCGCATCTCGAAGCCGTAGATAGCACCGCCCGGCGTATTCAGATACTCGTGCATGGTACGCGCCGTGGCGACGACTCTATCGACCACGGCGGCAGCGATCCCCGGCCATTCCTCGTCGAGGCGTCGGACAATCGCGTCCGTCCAGGCGTCTCTTTTCTGCCTGTATGCATCGTCCGAGAGGTCTTCCCAGTTTTTCAGCCGATCAGCGCAGACCACATTCAGCGGAAAGACGTCGCCAGCCGTCAGTCCACTGTCGATCTGGCTGTAATCGACGACGCACATCGCCGGCATTCGGTCCGCCGGAAGATCAGCCATCAGCTCGGCACTATGCTTGTAATCGCTGAAGCGTTCCATCCATGCTGGGATCAGCATGGTCGAATAGCTCGAAACGCCGAACTCCGCGGGTGATCTGTTGAGGCCGAGGGTGGCCGAGAATAGTGAAATCGACAATGGCCGGTCTTTGTAGGGCTTCATGAACGCCTGACGGTAGTCCTTGGGCAGCATTCCTTCGATCACATGGGGCGCGGCGTTAGCGAAAATGACCGGCGCGCAGGCGACGATTTCCGCATCTTCCGACGCCGATCGGTAGCGCACGCCAGACGCTTAACCTTTCGAGCCGAGTTCGATGGCCGTTGCCTCGCATTCGGTCAGTGTGTCGCCGCCCTCCTCACGGATAATCTCGGCGAGTCGATTGCTCAAGGACTGTGAGCCGCCCTTGATGTAGTAGCCGCCGTTGGCAAGATAGAAACCTTGGGGAACCGCGTAGCCGAGCCACCAGAGTTTGTCGGGGTCATCAGCGAAATAGGGCAGGTTGGCTGCGAGTGCAAACTTGATCGCCTCATTGTCGCCGAAATATCTTGCCATCACCTCGGACAGCGAAGAACGGATGTCGCGAAGTACGGCCCAGAGCTCGAGCGGCAGTTCAGCCGCATGCGCCAGCTGCCAGAGAACGCTGTGTTGGCCCCGCAGATGGCTCAATGCCTTTAGCGTGCGCTTAACCTGGCGAAGGAATGCCCGGATGCTTGACTGTTGATCGGGGAAGCGTTCCACCAACCGTGTTTCCACCGCCTCAAGCCCATGCGGCAAGAGGAAAGGTGCACCCATCAGCGGGCATCGCACTTCGTGGAAGTTCTCCACGGGAAGGAATTCGATATCTTCCTCGAGATCGAGGGCTTCGAAGACGTCGTGTTTGGGATCGCTGCGGACTTCGGGACTAGTGGTTTCATGCAGTGATGCTTCGACGGTCAGAATGCCATGCTTGTAAGTTGTCGCAGCCCCTCCGAATGATTTGTTGCGCTCCAGGAGTAGCACCTTCGCGCCTGTTCGCGCGTAAAGGGCACCAGCCGTTAGGCCACCGAGACCGGATCCAATAACAATTGCATCGTAGGATTTGGGCATAGGAAGCACCGCTGAACTCATTATGAGAGGAAAATTTTCTACCCAATACCCTATACAGCAGACTAGATGGGAATATTTCTGCCTAATCTTCCTTTGAGAGTATTTAGGTAAAAAATGAGTCTGCCTCATCTCCTTATTCGGGCGATTAGGCGAAAAATATCAAGATAATCATTCCTCATCTCCCTCTTCAAAAGTAGACATAAAATATGAGTAATTTGTGGGGAAGTTACCCATCCCAACAACTGAAGCTTGACTGTGTTATCCAGTCAGGCCCCGCCAAGGCAGACAACGCCCTTAGTTCAGTTGGCGGGCTCAGTTGAAGCCTGATTGTTTTGTCTAAGGAGGCGGCCAGCCATCTCTTTGCTTCTGTCGGTTCTCCCAGTAGGGCCAGCAAATCCCTATCTACTTCCTGGTTTAACTCCGGGTCGCCACAGAAAACCTTTAGAGTATGGGAAACAATTGCCATCCGGCGGCGAATCGGCACCAGGGTGATGTTTCTGCCACACGCGGCAAATGGCTGCTCCGGAGTGAGCCTCCCGCCAATCGCCTCAAGAACAATTCGGAGATTCTCCACAAACCTCCAGTGGCAAGGCCAAAGCATATCGATAGCGAGGCCTAACGACAGATCTGCCTGATCGCCATTTTCAGTATCATGAATGATGGTCCGAACGGTTCTCAGCCAGAAATCTTCATGCTCTTTGTAGCGCTCAGGGCACTCCGTACGGTAAGCAGAGTCATATTCATCGCCACTTAAGAGAAGCCACACGTACTGGGCCGTTGGGTCGTCACACGATTGCGGCCAATGGATTACACTGCGGATTTTCTCAATCACCCGTTGGACCTGCCATTCTTTCAACGGCGATCGCGTCCCAAGGCCAGCAAGGAGTCGAGACGCCGATACGGTGTCGATGGACAAATCGACCTTTGTGCTCGGACATCCTGCACACCAGGCCGAGAGGGCGGCGCAGGCATTTTGCCAGACTTTTTCGGCAGGGTG
>CAZLYS010000823.1:0-2602 GCA_964563415.1 uncultured Halomicronema sp. | reverse complement strand
TTTCAGATAACTCAAACTCTTATAATCGAAAGAATCTAATTCCTGAACTCTACATTTGGCCACAGGCTATAGCACCATAAGAATAGAGATATCATCGCAGTGCTTTAATGATTAGTTTGAAAGGATAAGGTAATGTTTCTGTAGGCGGGACTTTCTGCATAATCTGTTGGTATGTTTCATTTAGCTGGCGAAATTGCCGTAGTTTTCCCTGATTAAAAAAAGGATTCTCAAGCGTTTGTATAAAATGGTGTTTAGCTCGTTCATAGAGCATTAAATCCAGATAATTCATCTCGGCGATTTGATCGATATGCCGCTGCTCATAATCCAAGGGGTTCCTGCGATTTCCTCGATTTCGCTGAACGTAGACTGGTGGCAAATGCCAATTTAACCTGGTTGAAAACACCATCAGGCTCTCATCAAAGTATTCTGTCAAACCAAAGGCTGAAACCTTAGTCAGTAAGGTTTGGAAAGCTAAATCTACAAGATTTTCAGGAGATTCTTGTGCCAGAAGAACTTCATAGGAGTAGCAATCCTGAGAGAGCAGGTTCCTAGTTTGCAGATTGGATAGTTCATTGTATCCGATATTCAAAAAGCGATCTAAGTCAAAATTTCCTGGTGGGAAATTATTGAGCATATAACACTCTTTACCTTCATGAACATGCTGGCAGAGAGAGAGAACTCGGTTTATAGGTTCTCGCAATAAGGTAATCTTTTGAGCACTATCAACTTCTTTGAGCCCAATAGAAAAATCTTTGTGCCCAAGAAATAAGGCAGGCCGAGTTCTGCCACTCGATAAGTAAACATCAAGTTTTGCCTCATCTCGCGGCATTCCCAAATAGAACGTTGGCCTTAGAAAATACTGACGCCTAAGAATAATACTCAGCGTACTACCGCCAGTTTTTTGTAAATGCAAAAATCGGATGGATTTGCCAACTGACATCTTGAATTAGGGTGATTCACCAAAACCTTGCTGACTGACACCTTCAAGACCTGAGACAAGAGTCAGATTTTGACTGAGCCAAGCTTTGAGGCACAGATTTTGTTCTGACCCCAATATCGCGCTTCAGGTCCCCAGCAGTGTAGATTACTTGCCTAATTAGTGGCAAACACCTTAGAAGGGTATCCACTGAGAACCTAACAAGCAGTGAAATTACCAGCCACCCCATTATTGACGAGGTGGTCAACCTAAAGGCTTAAAGCTCTGAGGTTACGTGAGACAGAGAGACACCTACCATCGCAGGCTAAGCTCTTTGGCGTCCATCTTTTGAAGCAGTAGAGTTCCCTACTTTCTTCAGTACAGGCGCGGGTAAAGACTTCCCATTGCGGCTCGTTGAGCGTCCTTTATTACGGTTGCCTGAGCGTCGATTTTGACCACCACGGGAATAGCTTTTGCTAGCGCCGCCTCGGCGACTAGAGGGTTTCTTAGCACCAGGAATGGGTTGCGGCTCAATAGAGGGATCCGGTTCATATCCGGGGATCACCGTAGAAGGAATATTACGCTTCAGCAATCGCTCGATGTTGCGCAGCAGATAATGTTCATCGACACACACGAGTGAAACCGCATCTCCCTCATTGCCTGCACGCCCCGTACGACCAATTCGGTGAACGTAATCTTCAGCAACGTTCGGCAGATCAAAATTGACTACATGAGGTAACTCGTCAATATCCAAACCGCGTGCCGCGACGTCAGTGGCAACGAGGACTCGCACCTTACCACGCTTAAAGGATTCTAGGGCACGAGCGCGAGCCCCTTGGCTCTTATTGCCATGAATCGTGTCAGAGGTGAGACCATCACTTTGCAGTTGCTCTGCAAGGCGGTTGGCTCCGTGCTTAGTGCGTGTAAACACTAGGACTCGACGCCAATTTTTAGAGCCGATCATGTGGGAGAGGAGCTCTCGCTTGCGATGGCGATCAACAGGATGCACCACCTGCGTCACGTTTTCGGCAACAGTATTGGTGCGGGCGACTTCAATCACCTTAGGGGAATCCAGCAGGTCATCAGCCAGTTTGCGAATCTGCCGAGAAAATGTGGCCGAGAAAAGCAGCGTTTGGCGATCGCTCGACGTATGTTCAATAATTTTGCGAATGTCGTGGATAAAGCCCATATCCAACATGCGATCAGCTTCATCCAGGACTAACGTGTCAACTGACGATAGATCAGCAGTGCCTTGCCCCAAATGATCCAGCAGACGGCCAGGAGTGGCGACCAAGATGTCCACGCCTTTGCGTAACCGAGCAATCTGCGGCCCCATCCGAGTACCACCATAGATTGAAGCAATCCGCAGCGGCATGTACTTGCCATAGGTTTTAACGCTGGCTTCTACCTGAGCTGCCAGCTCTCGAGTGGGCGTAAGCACCAATGCTCTGATGCGCCGATCGCGAGTAGTGTTGATCTGGCTCAATCGTTGCAGGATCGGCAATGTAAAGCTAGCCGTTTTGCCAGTTCCTGTTTGCGCACTGGCAAGCAAATCATGGCCTGCCAAAACTGCAGGGATCGCTTCTGCCTGAATGGGCGTCGGTGATTCGTACCCTTCATCTGCGATCGCACGCAGCAGCTTGCTACACAAGCCAAGAGATTCAAAAGACATACAGTGTGTAATTC
>CAZLYS010000822.1:0-2604 GCA_964563415.1 uncultured Halomicronema sp. | reverse complement strand
CTTCTTGATCTGATCTCGCAGCGTCCCGAGCGATCGCTCGGTCGCACGCGCGAGAGGTCTGCATCGACGGACCGACCGACAGAGCCCGCAGTGCTCCGTCGGACCTCGCGGGCCTCCGAGTGCATCGCGTCTCGGCCGGACCAGGACATCGATCCCGGTGCGGCCGCTCCGAGACGTACCGAAGCCCGAGATCCGAGATGCGCAGGCCCACTGCACGAACCGACAGACTCCGCGATATCGCACGGACTCCAACACTCGCCCTGCTGCTCGTGTCGGTGGGGTGCGTGCACAGCGACACGAAACCCGATGTCCGACTCCGGTCGATCGAGGCTTTCGGACCACGCTATCAACCCGGTCCGGCGGCTCGCCCTCAGGGCGCGGAGCAACCACCGGAACGAGCCGAGCTGTTCGAAACAGCGGACCTCGACCTCTACCTGAGCTTCGGGCTGCACCATCACGCCGGACTCCGCGCCTCGTTCGCGCAATGGCAGGCAGCCCTCGAGCAGATCGCACAGGTCACGTCGCTCCCGGACCCGGTGTTCACGTTCGGTCAGTTCCTGCAGACGATCGAGACACGGACCGGACCGCAGGAACGTCGCTACTCACTGCAGCAGACGATCCCCTGGTTCGGCGAACTCGAGGCTCGCGGTGACGTCGCAGCAGCGCACGCGGAGGCCCTCTGGCACCGGGTGCTGGCCACGCGGCTCGAGGTCGAACGTGACATCGCCGTCGCCTACCACGACTACGCGTACCTCGGTCGCACGACGCGCATCACCGGCGAGGTCCTGGCCCTGCTTCGACAGCTCGAACCGACCGTGTCGCAACGGATCGCGGGGGGCAGTGCGGGCCAGGAAGAACTCCTGAGACTCCAGGTCGAGATCAGCCGGGTCGAGAACGAGCTCCGTTCGTTCGAAGAGGTCCGGCGGTCGATGAGTGCGCGCCTCGCGGCCGCGATGCAGCTCGAAGGCCAGGTCCTCCTGCCGATCCCCGAACTCGCGGAGCCGGACGCGCTGCCGCCGCTCGACCCCGAGAGACTCGTCGCGCGGGCGATCGAGTCGAGCCCTTCGCTCCGGCAGGCCAACGAAGAGGTGCGCCGCTTCGAACTCGCACGCGACCTCGCCGGCTTCGAGCGCTACCCCGACCTGACGTTCGGCGTCGACTACTTCGAGACCGACACGGCGATCGGACCGACGCCGGACAGCGGCGACGACCCGATCGCCCTGCGCGTCTCTCTGAACCTGCCGATCTGGGCCGCGCGCTACGACGCGGCGGAGAAGGAGGCCGAGATGCGTGCCACCTCCGCCCGGCAGACCCTCGCCCATCGTCGTGCCCGACTCGGTGCCGATGTCGAACACGCGACCTTCGAACTCGGGGACGCTGCGCGACAGCTGGCGCTCTACGCCGACTCGCTGTTGCCGCGAGCCCGAGAGTCGTTGCGGATCACACGGATCGCCTACGAGGCCGACCGGGCGTCGCTCCTCGATGTGATCGATAGCGAGCGCGCGCTGCTCGAGTTCGAAACCGCCTACTGGCGTGCCTGCCGTGACCAACGGCAGAGCCTCGCCCGCCTCGAGTCCCTGCTCGGAGGCCCATTGCAAACAGGAGCACTGAGATGAGCTGGAAGCAGAAAGCCCTTCTCGCCGCCGCACTCGTCGCGACCTTCCTGATCGGTCGCGCGACCTCGGGCGGTGACACGACTGCGCCTACAGGCTCGCAGATAAAGGCCGAGGCCGGTGGTGCTGCAGAGCCCGAGATCTGGACCTGCCCGATGCACCCTGAGATCGAGTCGCCGGAGTTCGGTGCCTGCCCGAAGTGCGGGATGGACCTCGTCGTCCGTGAGGACGACGGCGCGACCGGTCCGCGGCAACTCGCGATGTCCGAAGCCTCGGTCGCCCTCGCTGGCATCCAGACCGAGCCGGTCACGCGTGAGTTCCTGACCCGGTCGGTCCGGATGGTCGGCAAGGTCGCATTCGATGAGACCCGCGTGCGCACGATCGCCGCCCGTTTCGGCGGAAGACTCGACCGACTCTACGTCGACTACACCGGCGTCTCCGTGCGCCCGGGAGACCACCTCGTACAGCTCTACAGCCCCGAGCTGTTGACGGCACAGCAGGAGTTGCTCGGTGCACGCGCGCGTCTCGATCAGCTCTCGTCCGAGTCGAGCGAGTTCCTGCGCGGCAGCACGCGCCGTGGCTACGAGGCCGCGCGACGCAAGCTCCAGCTCTGGGGGCTCACCGAAGAGCAGGTCGACCAGATCCTCGAACGCGGTGAGGCTGAAGATCGCATTCTGATCCGTTCGCCGATCGGTGGCGTCGTCGTCCACAAGGCGAAGCTCGAAGGCGAGTACGTGGGCGAAGGCACGCCGGTCTACCGGATCGCCGACCTCTCGCACCTCTGGGTGCTGCTCGACGCGTACGAACAGGATCTGCCCTGGCTTCGCTACGGCCAGACCGTCTCCCTGACGACCGAGGCGATGCCGGGTCGCGTCTTCGAAGGACGGATCTCGTTCGTCTCGCCGACCGTCGACGAGCGCACGCGGACCGTGCGTGTCCGCGTGAACGTCGAGAACCCGGAGGGTCAGCTGAAGCCGGGCATGTTTGCGAG
>CAZLYS010000821.1:0-2604 GCA_964563415.1 uncultured Halomicronema sp. | reverse complement strand
AGAACGACACGGGTTGACTCACTCTCAATAGCGGAGAGCGGGCATCTTGCCCGCGATCTAAAACACTGGATTCATCCTTCGGTTCAGCAACGCCGCCCATTACCCTACCGACCAGAAATCAGTAATGTCGTAACCTAATTCGGCAATCAGTTCCCGCAGCAGTGGCATACTGAGCCCGATGACATTGGTATAGCAGCCTTCAATTTCCTCGACAAAGTAACTGCCTTTGCCGTCGAGTGCAAACGCCCCAGCACACCGCATTGGTTCGCCCGTGGCCACATAGTCTTCAATTTGGTGATATTTGACCGCCGCAAAATGCACCCGGGTGATTCGACACCGCACGATAGAGTTTTGTCGAGCTGTATCAATCAGTGCATGGCCCGTATACAGTTCTCCCATATGACCGCTCATCATTTGCAAGCGAGCGATCGCCTCTGCTGGCGTGTCGGGCTTGCCGTAAGTCTGACCGTCAAACGCCAGTACCGAATCACAGCCCAACACCAGGGCTTTGTTGAATTGCGAGGCGACGATCTCGGCTTTGCTCCGGGCCAGTGTGTTGACCAGTGCCGCTGGATCGGTAAGCTGCACTTGGTCTTCATCAAAGTTGCTAGGGCAAACGTAAACTGAAAGGCCCGCATCGGTCAGCAATTTGCGACGAGCCGGGGAGGCAGAGGCTAGGACAAACTGCAAATCTTCCATAAATTCAACAGCAGAGTTAGGACGTGAGCGTTCAGACCATGAATTTGAGTCGGATGCGCTCAATTAATGATTGACAGTTGAGGCACTTCGTGATCAACTGCGGCCCCGGAGCACAATGCCAGCGCTCTGAATCCCAGGACTAATCAACAGTGAAAGAAGCCACTGATTGCTTCATTAAATCGGCGACTTTTTCCCAACGACTTTCGATCGTCGAGGCATTGAATGTAAAGAGTTGGCCGCGCCGCACAACAACGCTGGCCAGGTTATGACGGATGCCGGAAGGGAGATCAGCAATGTATTCCAAGATGTAATAAGGCTCGCCATTGCGATCAATTTCGATCGCATTGGCTAACTCGACTTCCCGCTCTTCTCCGGCCAGGGCATTCAGACTTTTCGATAACTTGTAACCAACTTCGGTTGGCGTTCCCAAGTCTTTGAGGCTTTGACCTTCAGGGACATTACTGATGACCACGCTGATGTTCTCGGTCTCATTCACGATGTCGTGAAACACCACATCGGCATTCCCAGAAACTTTTACCTCAGTCCACCCGGTGGGATAGAGGAAACGATAGCCGTCATAGGTATCGGTATAAGACTGCAGGCCCACTCCAGCGCTGACACAGCCCTGCAATACGAGGGCAGTCACAACAACGAATACGGCGGTGAGTCGTTTCAGCATAGGTCTTTCTCAATCGGTTGCGATCGCCATTCACTATCTTCTCACTTCATGGAAGTAATACCGAACCAAAACGCGAATTTGCGAGACGCAAACTGCTCCTTGGTCTAACACCATTATGAGGAACTGTTGGGGTTGGTCAGAGCCCTTTGGACAAGTTCACTCTTCCAAAGGGATTCTGCTCCTGGATTTTGCCCTGTCAGTAGCCTCCGCGAGAGAACTACGATGACGGCTGTAATGCCGCCACTACCGGCTTAGCAAAAAAGAGAAGATGCTGCTGCGGCAAGGATTCATCGGTTTTCAGCCATTCAAATCCCATGGCCTGTAGTTCGCGTTTGACCTGCTGCGCGCTCATCTTGTGTAGACGCTTGATCATGACCAGAGGATTTTCCGCCCGATATTCAGCCAGCACGGCTCTTCCGCCTGGTTTGAGTGCGGCCCAAAGATGCTGCATCATTTCGTGCGGATATTCGAACTCGTGATAAACATCCACCATCAACGCTAAATCAAGGCTTGCATCAGGCAAATGTGGGTCGTCTGTCTTGCCTAGCAAGGGCTCAATGGTTGTCAGTTTCTCCTCGGTAATGCGTTGATTCAGCAATTCAATCATCTCGGGCTGCACATCTACCGCAAAAACTTTGCCGTCAGGGACAGCTTTGGCCAGGCGCTGAGTCATGTAGCCGCTGCCAGCGCCTAGGTCAGCCACCACAGCGTCAGAGGCTAACTCCAGCAGATCGATCACCAGTTGAGGATGCTCCTGCAGTTCACGACTCGGTCGTTCCAGCCAATAGGCACCTTCGTAGCCCATGACCTGAGAGATTTCGCGGCCCATATAAATTTTGCCGATGCCGTCTTGGCTTGGTTGCTTATAGCGATAGGACAATCCGCCCTCGATCGTGCGGTCCGTCTGGCAAGACCACAGACCCGCGCAACAACAGATCAAAATGACCCAGCGGATGCCAATTTGCCAGGTACGAGTCATGAGGAAAGCCCTGAGTTGGAGTGAACCTCTTCAGCTTAATGTTTATTGATAGAGAATTCTCGGTAGATGATCGCTGGCAGAAAATAGTCGTACCTTGTGCTGCCAGAGCCATGAGAAGCCGCCAGTTATGGCAACATCCAGAAATCAAAGCGCAGAATAGAAAATCCTGACTGCATCGCTGCTGTTGCCGCTATTTATAGCCCTGTGCAGTTTGGTCAAGTACAGTTCGTTTGCTTGAAGGGAACAG
>CAZLYS010000820.1:0-2607 GCA_964563415.1 uncultured Halomicronema sp. | reverse complement strand
CCAATCGTTCCTCAAGCATTTTTTGGCGGCTTTAGCGACTGAACAACCGCTACATCTCGCAATGCGTGAGGCCCGCGAGCGCCTGCAGGGAATTGAGGGCAATTTTCCTGGTGCGAGTTGGCTACCTGTGCTGTTTCAAAATCCAGCCGTTGAGCCACTAGTGTGGCGATCGCTGACTCCTCCTTCCGCTTCAGTTCACCTTAAAGAAACAGAGCTCCATTCTACTGAGACTGTCCCCCAACGAGATCCCCAAATCACGGCACCAACCAGGAGTAACCCCGTTCACAAGCGATGGCATTTGCGGGTCACCTTGCAAATTGGGATGTTGGTAACGGCTTTGGTGATGGGAGGACGCTGGCTAGGGGCACTACAGCCGCTAGAATTGTGGGCCTACGACAGGTTAATGAGAGCACGTCCGGCAGAAACTCTGGAAGATCGCTTTCTGCTCATCACGATTGACGGAGAAGATAAAGCTTTTCAAACCGATAACGGCGGGATACTACAAGGCTCGCTGTCTGATCAGGCCCTAGCCGAACTCATTGAAACTCTGAAACCTCACAATCCTACCGTGATTGGGCTAGACATTTATCGCGATTATCAAGGTCAGCAGGTGGTCGACCCCGATAGTCAGCGGCGGGTGAATCAACTGCGAGATGAAACGTTTATTGATATTTGCCAGGTAGGGGGGGGAGCCCAGAACCCAGACGAAATCTCGCCTCCTCCCGGGGTGCCGATGGACAATGTGGGATTTAGTGATCTGGCGATTGATCCCGACTTGGTCGTGCGGCGACAAATATTAGGCATGTCACCAGGCGATCGCTGCGCGACTTCAGTCTCATTCAGTTTTTTGGTCGCCAGTCGGTACCTAGAAGCCAACGATATTGCCCTAGAGCGTCGCGATCACCATCATTTCCAAATTGGCGATGCCACACTACAGAAAGTTGGTGCTCATTCAGGAGGTTATCACAGTATTGAGGCCGGTGGCTTTGAGGTTTTGGCCAACTACCGCGACACCAACCAGATTGCACCGTCAATACCGCTACGAGAAGTGCTCAGCGGTGCCGCCGCTAGTCAGCTGCCTGAGCTTGTAACAGGAAAAGTTGTTTTAGTTGGTAACATCGACAAAGCCGATAAAGATTTTCATCTCACCCCCTACAGCAGCACCTCTGACGTGAGAGCAGAAGTTCCTGGCATCTTTATCCAAGCGCATATGGTCAGCTATTTGGTCAGCGCGGGATTAGGGGATCGGCCAACTTTGAGCTGGTGGCCTCAGTGGGGCGACACCCTGTGGGTGTTGGGCTGGTCAGTCACTTCAGGATTTGTCGGCATCCTAATCTACCACATTCGGACGAACTCCCTCATTATTGTCGGGATCGCGAGCTCTGCTATCGGAGTATTGACGATCGCCTGTTTCGTCAGCCTATGGTGGTGGGGGTACTGGCTGCCGTTGATCCCCACTGCTCTAGCCAATGTCATCACGGTTTCTTCAATACCGTTTTGGCAACATTTTATGCCCGCCATTGATTAGGCCAGATAGAAGGATGCCTTAAATGGTTACGTAAGTTATCCCGATTAAAAGTCTCATTCAATATACTCTCATTGGGAATCACCGAGGCGATCTCCGTAATCTCCGACGGTACATTGACCAAAGCCGAGAAGGTTTGATCGCTAAGTTCTCGTGCTTGCTCAGTCCCCCAGCAATGCTCGCACAGGCACTGATGGCGTATCAGCATAAATCAGTTGGAGTCCCGACGAAATGGCGATCAAATACCGTTCCAACAGACATCTCTGAAGTTGCGGGTCGTACAACATTGATATCGGGATATTTCGCAAAGAGCCATCCAACTCAAAGACTAAGTTTTCGTGTCGGATGGTTTCCCAGTTAGCATCGACCTCAAAAGCGGCTGCTAGGGGCGCGATCAACCACTGGTAAACCTGAGTAGACAAGTCACAAATCGCATTTGTACGGCTTGGGTCTTTGAGATAGCTCTGAAGTTGACTTAGGAAAATTTCAACAGTTTCATGATTACCGGGGATTGCTCGATAGGCAAACGGTTAATTCGAACGCTTGGTGATAATGGCGATGCGATCGCGTAACACAATCGGATAAATCAGTGCCGTAGACGTATCGCTGCGAAAGAGTTGCTTGATGCGATTGGTCAGAGTGGCCGCCGGGTCCGGTTGGGAGCTGCGGAAAGTCGTGAGGTAGTATTTTCCACTGACAGCCCGTTCGCTGAATATAAAAGATAGCGTTGAGAAATTTCCCGTAAATCCACCTCGCGAGGATGCCCAAAGCCCTTAGGCAAAGGCAGCTTCGGCTCAAAAAACGCCCACTCAGCATCACTCATGTCACTGGGATAAACTGGCGCGTGTGATGCCCAACATGTGGAAGACGGTTCATTGTGAAAGGTAGAACGCAACGCCTTTAGGATAAAAACGGAATGCTCCCATATCGCACTACTTTCGATTCTCTTTAGAACTCAGCTCTAAATCCAGGGAGGATAATAAATTGCTCTAGGCTCGGGTAAGAAAAGCCCATTATCTTGGAAGCACTATATGGACAGGTCGGCCAACTAGAAAATGCTCATCTCAGCGCGTTTCTGCGTA
>CAZLYS010000819.1:0-2610 GCA_964563415.1 uncultured Halomicronema sp. | reverse complement strand
GTTCCAAACTCTAAAACCCTTCACAAACGACTCGCAAGCCATAAAAGTGACTGTGAGGAGTATCCTCCAGAAACCCTCTCTGTCGAGACGTGGATAAGCACTCCTGGACAGAAGACTCACAAGTCCCACCGCGCACAGATCGATATTTTGATGTTGCTTTAGGAATGGCCTCTGTCCAAGCGTAATGGCCTTCCTGCTTATAGGTTTCGGGCTTAGTGCTGTAGTCCGAATGCCAGTCGTCGAGGCACCATTCCCCCACATTACCGTGCATATCGTGCAAGCCCCAAGGGTTGGCCGGGTAGCTGCCGACGGGGGTTGTCCCTTTCATCAGACAGTCGCAGTTCAGTAAATACATTTGGCCGTTAGGGTCAGCCGATGGGGAGGTGACCGAAGCAATCACCTCATCGGGCACTTGCGATCGCGCCAGCAAGATATGTTCACCAAAATGAAACGGTGTGGTGGTTCCAGCCTTACAAGCATATTCCCACTCGGCTTCTGTGGGTAACCGATACCGGTGTCCCGTATGGGCAGAGAGCCGACGACAAAATTCGACTGCCTCGGACCACGAGATACCACTAATCGGATGGCTTTCGCGATTAGCGTCGAAATGAGGTCTGGGCTCGAAGGACTCTGGCCGCATTTCATCTTGTACTTTGGGCAATGTGGCGACCGCTCGCCATTGGACTTTGGTAATGGGATATCTACCTAACCAAAATTGCCTGCGGATGCACACTTCATGTTGTGGTTCATCACGATGGGAGCGATCGGAAGAACGACCACCTTGCTCGCGGGCAACCCCCATCAAAAAATTGCCCTTGGGCATAAAAACCATATCTAAGGCAATGTCTCCGATAGTTTCGGTGATCACTATATTCTGACCTGAGTAGCAACGGGTGAGGTTACCTTGGCGATCGACTGAAACGACTGGATATGCAGACAAGTCGTAAGCTATGCCTCTTCGATCCAGTTTTACACTGGCATGCCATTGTTCTTTGAAGACTTGTTGTTCTCGATACGTTGCAGGAATCACATCCGGGCCTGTATCAAACAAGTTATGGGTGCTCTTTGCCCTAGCCCTTTCAGAAGGCTTTCTCCATTCCAGTTGATGCACCATGTCAGAGTCGCGGCTCATGCCCGATGGCGATCCATTGAGGCTGGCCCCATAACATAGCAGCCGATAGCCATCCGGTTCAAAGTGTTGACGCACATCATTCAGAGCTGCCAAGGCATCAGAGCCACAACCCCGCCAGGAGCGACCATCACAGGTGATGTGGACATAGTCATCATTTCCCACCCGCCACCGAACGACTTGGGCAGCCTTTTGGGTTTGCTCGGGGGCCAACATGGGAATCTCAAGTCGTTGGCGATGGGCAAAGAATTGATAGCCTTCTGCTTCTAGCTGATTGAGCACAGCGGCTTGAGCGGTTTCAAGACCTTGCATCCCGACACTTGAGGATTGCCACTGACGATTTCCCGTGGCGATCGTCACATACCAAATATCGTTCTCATTTCGATGAAATTGTAGTGTGGCTGAGCTAATCGTTTGGTCAGGATGCTGAATTTCGTGAATACTCTCGCTCATAACAGACACTCAAGATATACAGAAACCTGTAATGATCTAATCCTAAATAATCCAATCCTAACCTTTTATAATTGAGGCTGATTAGGACATTACCCTATTGGAGGTTTCAGGAGAAACAGATCAACTCTTAGATAAAATCTCCAAATAATGAGAATACTCATTAATAATTTCTTGATAAGCTTTCATATCTTTCGTCTTCTCCCAACATGGGATTTCCGTTTCAGATATCATCCTATGAAGAATTTTGATCGCGTTGGTTCTAATTAATTCCTCGTTCTCTAACTTGATAATCATTCTATTCAGCTCTTGTTGACCCTCGTAAAATCTGATTTCGCTTTCCATTTGCAAGCTCCCTTCTCGAGTTAGCCTTGCACACATCATTAAATCCCTAATGGCTTCTATCTTTTCATCGCTATGATTGTCATCCTTTTGCATGATGAACTGTGCGATCGCGTCAGGATTTTCCATTTCCCCTAACTCCAGAACAGTTGAATATGATTCCTTTGCATTATTTTTCTACTTCCTCCTGCTGGCAATAGATAACTCAATTAATTTTCTGATTGCAATTCAAAAAGCGAGAAAAGTCTCTTTTCGTGATTAGTTTTTCTCGACAAGATCTAATTTTCGAGGTGTCCTAAGGCAACTTACAGATGTTGCTGGGTTTCGATGAGTTCTTGAAAGGACAGCAGAGCTTTTTGATGACGTTCACCAGCCACCCAAGTGAAATCATTGTGTGATGCCTCGGCTACCCAGAGCGACAGTTTCGGCCCTGATGCAGCCTCGTAAAGAGTCTGGCTATGGGCGATCGGAATAGTTTGGTCAGCGTGTCCATGCATGACCAGCACCGGGTAATCAATTTTTTGCAATTTACTCAAATTTGAGAACTTATCAAAAGGCAGTAACGGAAACGGGACAACGACTCGGAAGGCCGATGTAAATGTACTTTCGAGAATCAAACCCGCAACTGGATATTGCGTTGCGAGGTCAAGAGCGGCTCCATCGCCCAGCGATCGCCCATACAAAATCAA
>CAZLYS010000818.1:0-2617 GCA_964563415.1 uncultured Halomicronema sp. | reverse complement strand
GTGGTGCCTCTTTGGCCTGTGGCTGTATCCACAGAAAGATGCGTTCTTTTGGGGGATGACCCTCTGCATTTTTGCAGGTTTAGCCGGGGGAATTTTGCTATTAAGTTCCACCCGCTTTGCCAATCTCTTTTTTGCACTGGGCCAACAACTTGCTCCGAAAAAAATGAAGCTCAAGTTCAGGCAGTTGCAGGTGGCCTGGGCCGAAATGCATGCGTATTTTTGGCGCGATCGCCAACAGCTCTTCCGGGTGACCGGAATGTCGGTGTTTATTTGGCTATTACATCTGCTGCAAATTTGGTTCTTTATTTTGGCACTCAATGCCTGGGTGCCCTTTTGGACGAGTCTGGCCCTGTCACCCCTGGCGATTTTGGCGGGTCTGTTGCCCTTAACCTTTGCTGGGGTAGGAACCCGTGACGCGGCCCTGGTGTTCTTATATGCTCCGTATTTTGATGCGGCGACTGGGGCTGCATTGGGCTTGCTGTGTACGTCTCGGTACTTCTTGCCCGCGATCGGAGGCTTGCCCTTTTTAGAAGGCTATCTCAGAGCCGCCCAGTGGAAACCCAAAAAGGAAACCTGAAACTCCCCGTTTGCTTTCTGGATTCAATACTGAGCTCCCCGTTTGTGAATCTCTGAAACTCCCGCCACTATGTCGCACCCTCTGAAACAGCCCCTTGCTTGGCTCTATCAAACGATGACCCAGTCATCGCCTCGCTATCGCTGGTTTTGGCTCGGGGGCAGTCTCTTGTTTGCGGTCTACTACAGTTGGCTCGCCCTACAGCAAGCGTTTGCTGGCACCTATGTTGTACAAGATGATGCCCGGCAGCATGTGTTTTGGATGCAGCGATTTATCGATCCAGATCTGTTTCCCAATGATTTGATTGCCGATTACTTTCAAGGGGTGGCCCCGTTGGGCTATTCCGGTCTTTATCGTCTGGCAGCAGTCTTGGGTCTGCCGCCGCTGCTCTTTAGCAAAATTTTGCCGCCTATTTTGGGGTTGCTGACGGCCTGGCTGGTTTATGAAATTTCTTGGACGTTACTCCCAGTGCCCCTAGCGAGTTTTATCGCTTCAGTCAGCTTTAGCCAAAGTGTGTGGTATTCCAGCGAGCATAGTTCAGCGACGCCCAGGGCATTTCTGTATCCACTCATGTTGGCATTCATCTACTTTTTGATGCGTCAAAAGCCTTGGCTTTATCTCAGCAGTTTGATATTGCTGGCGTTGTTTTACCCCCAGATTGCGTTGGTGTGTTTGGGGATACTCACGATTCGCCTGCTGGACTGGAAAAATCGTCGCTTGTTTTTCACTCCAAATAAAGCGATTTATATCCAGTTTGCGATCGGTTTTTGTGCGGTAGTCGGCATCTTACTTTATGCGCAAGGGCAGGCAGATTTTGGTCCTGTGGTTAGTCGAGCTGAGGCCATGACCATGCGAGAGTTTCAGCCAGGGGGGCGCAATGGGTTCTTTTTTGATGGGCTTTATTTCTGGCTCCACGATCGCAGCGGCTTGCTCCACCGTCGCAGCTTTACCCCAGCTACGATAATCGCTGGAGCGGTCTTGCCGTTACTCTTGTGGATGCCGATTAGAAGCTGCTGGCGATCGCAAATTAACCCTCAAGGTTGGGTGCTATTTCAGCTTTTACTAGCTTCATTCGGCCTCTTTGTTCTAGCCCATCTAGTTCTCTTTGAACTGCATCTACCAAGCCGTTATTCCAGTCACTCACTTCGCGCCATTTTGGGTGTAGCCTGTGGCGTAAGTTGGGTCATTATTTTGGATGATTTATCCACTTTAATTAGTGCTATTTGGCAACGTCAGCATCGCCAACCAGCAGCCCAGCAACCCAATCACCGTTCTTTTTTCAAGCAGACTCTCTTCGTCAGCTTGTCGAGTCTCTTGATCGTTTTTATCGTGATTTACCCATCCACTTTTTTTGATCGCTTTCCCCGAGTGGGTTACCACGATTTTTCTGATAGTGCACAACTATACGAATATTTTGCCGCTCAGCCCAAAGATACGCTGATAGCATCCCTGTCAGGTCAAGCAGGCAACATTCCCATGTTTGCCGGACGGTCGGTGCTTGTTTCTGGGGAGCATGCCTTGGCCTATCACACGGGCTATTACGACGAGTTTCGCGATCGCACAGAGGCGCTGCTAGAAGCTCAGTACACCACTGATCCAGCCCTCGTTTCTCAATTCATCAGCACCTATGGTGTGGATGCTTGGCTCATTGACAATGGGGCTTTTCAGGCTCCTTATGTGACTGAAAATCGATGGCTACGACAATATGAATCAGCGGTTGAAAATGTGGTGCAACAGCTAGCGATGGGGCAATCTGTCGTGCAACAAGCCATACCGCTCTGTACCGCTGCAAGCACCGAAGCATGGACTGTGCTGGATGCGAACTGCATGGATGACTTTGCGGATGAATTAAGCGATCGCTGATCACAGGCTCCTTTCAAAACGGCTGCTGGCTGATCGTTTTGTAGTCAAGACAGACTATCGTCAGGTACTCAGAACACCTGATTCCAGGCGTAGAGTTCGTATTCGATCCAGATGCCGTTTTGCCAATAGGGGTCATTTTCGATCAGCTTACGGACAGTGGCTTGGTCGTCAGCTTCGTAG
>CAZLYS010000817.1:0-2620 GCA_964563415.1 uncultured Halomicronema sp. | reverse complement strand
TTACAGCTAAATAAACGTTCACCGCTCATCTGTATTATTCACGGGGACGAATTTCAATGCCACGATAAATTCTTAGAGCGAATCCAAAAACGTTCACTTTCTAATTTTTTTCAGCTAGATCCCAATAAAGCTGTTATCAAAGATTATCTGCTTGATTGGCCATCTGAGCTAAAGTCACTGGAATATTTGCCAGATTATTTTTGCAGAAAACTGGCCGAGGTGGTGGGAGAGGCTAGTAGTGCATCTGTGGAGAAAGTCAATCAAGCTTTTTGCACATACCCGTATCCTGTTATTGTTCATGTACATTTGCTAACAGAAAATTGGGATAAACAAGGTCTAAGGATCTTGGATAAGCTGTTACAGTTTTGGAATGGCTGGCCCCAGCTTACACAAAATCAGCAGCTAGTCATTTGGATTTCTGTACAATACCAAATAAAACGTTATCAAAAATCTTCTTTGCTCTTGCTTTTGAAACCATGGAAGTTTCTGCAGGCGTTTTTCAAGCGCCATAAATGCAAAAAACTTAATCAAGATATGCAATCTCAACTCAGTTTACTTGAGCAATCAGATTTTTCTCAGTATGAAAATATTTTCGGTGTCGTTTTGCCGCAGCTCTTGGATATCTCCCGGACTGACGTTGAAAATTGGATCCGAGCTGAGGAAACCAAGAAATTTATTGGTGAAGGCGTTATAGGACAGCAAATATTGGGGACAGTTCGCGATTTATTCGATCAGCTAGAAAGCCAAACATCCTTTAGTAAAATGCCGATGGAGAACCTATCAAATGAACTAATTCAGCTCCTTAAGTTGCCGTTTGAAACTAATAAATAAAAGCTATCTATGCAGTTTCCATTCTATGAAGGGCAAGGTATTCAAAGGTCGGACTCATCAACGAGCCTGCCAACTCCGAATCGGGGCAAGTTACTCAAACCAGAAAACTACATTGCAGATAGTGGCCTGAGAGGGGCCTGTAATGTTGCCCTATTGCTCGGCCAACCCCTGATGCTGACTGGAGAACCGGGCACAGGGAAAACGCAGTTTGCCTATAGTCTGGCTTGGGAACTAGGTCTTCAAACACCGCTTAAGTTTGAAACGAAGTCAAGCAGTACTGCACAAGATCTGTTTTATATTTATGACGCTCTGAAGCGCTTTCAGGATATTCAAAGCGGACTGAATACAAAATCGACCCTAGACTACATTACCTATCAGGCATTGGGCCTAGCAATTCTCAGATCAAAGCTGTATAAAGAGGTCAAGGATGTATTACCAGAGGATTTTGAATATTTTGAATCTCAAAGATCAGTAGTCTTGATCGACGAAATTGATAAGGCTCCTCGGGACTTTCCTAATGATTTGCTCAATGAATTAGAGCAACTTTACTTTCGGGTATCGGAACTGGGGAACAGACCTGTAGAAGCAAACTCTCAATTACGTCCGATCGTCATCATCACCAGTAATTCAGAAAAAGACTTACCCGATGCTTTTTTGCGGCGTTGCGTGTACTACAACATTCCGTTTCCAGAGCGTGACAAACTTGCTGACATCATTACAAGCCGTTTAGGGCTTAACGTCGATACTCAAGATACTTTCCTACAAACTGCATTAGATTTATTTGGCCAACTGCGATCGCCTGGAAGTGGTCTCAGAAAGAAGCCCGCTACGGCTGAACTATTGGGCTGGATTTCTACCCTCAAGACGTTTGCAAAAGATGGCGAAAATCCGTTTGTCCAGAAGGAAGTTGTCTTTCCGACACTCAGCAGTCTCATCAAAACCGCTGAAGACCAAGAAAAGGCTCAAGCGATTGTCGAGCAATGGATCAAGCAGCAAGTAGCCCAACCTTAGACTGGTACTCTCCAGACTTACTCACGGAGTTCTTGGAGGAACTTCGTGAAGCTGGCTATAACATAGGCCTTGCTCAGTACGTTGCGGCCCATGACTTAATACTGGCTCTATTTGCGAAAAATATCTTGTCTCAGCCTGAGCAACTTGAAGAGTATTTAGGGCCTCTAGTATGTAGTTCGGCAACTGAACAAGAAGAGTTCAAAGAACGATTTGCTCAATGGATTCGACTGGTCAATTCAAAGCGTTCCGCTGTAGCTAAAGAGCCAAGCCAGTCAGAACAGGCATTAGACAATGAGCTGGAAAAAATTGGCAAAAAATCCCGTAGGCTCAAGTTTGCTCTACTTAGCTTTTTTCTGTTTTCCCTATTGCTCTGGGCAGGATTGCAATTTTCCCCTTCAGACGCCCCACCTGAGGAGCTTGATGTGGTGTTGCCTGAATCTCCAGGCAACACCACACCAGATGAGCCTGTGCAAGTTGTAAACGAACCAGAGCCGATGCCTTGGGGGTGGGAATCACTTGTGTTGCTATCTCTATTAATGACAGTTCTTTCTTTTACTATTTGGCGTGCCTGGTGGTTGTGGCGGGCTCGATTATTTTTGCAGCGACGAACGAGTAACCAGACGCCTGAATTAGCAAAATTTTCCTTTCAGGGACGAGAAGAATTAATTGATCATCAGATCTTGCTGAAGACGTCTCAACAACTTCGTCGCCGTGTCCGTACTAGTGAAAACTCTCTCAATCTTTCTGAAACAATCGATGAATCAGTCCGACAAGGAGG
>CAZLYS010000816.1:0-2630 GCA_964563415.1 uncultured Halomicronema sp. | reverse complement strand
TAGCCATGACAAGTTAGATCAGCCTTAAAAATTTTGAGAGACACAATCTCCTATTGTTTCATGGAATTTCTGATTCGGCAATTTTTTTTTACCTTTCATCGCTGTCAGCAATCCTAAAGACCATTGGGAGCTTTTTTATTTGGTACTGGTTTTTACAGCTTCGATAATTTGCCAACGACCAAGATGCTGACGTTCACCCAGTCAGCTCTCAGTGATTTGTTATGTCAACTCAGCAATCCGTGCCAGCGATCGTGGTCATGCATGGAGACGAGACCGGCGAGGAACTGCTAGCCGCCGCTTTGCGAGTTTTGCAACCGGAGGTCATTCGCCAACCTTTAGAGTTTGTTGATTATGACTGGAGTCTCAAAAGCCGGCAGGCGAGTCAGAATCAGGTGGTACGGCAAGCAGCGGCAGCAGCGTGCAAAACGGGATTGGCGCTCAAAGCAGCCACCATTACGCCAGAAATTGCGGGCGACGTGGGCAGTCCGAATGCCATTTTGCGAGAGGAACTTGGAGCTGCTGTGATTTTGCGCACGGGGCGGCGGCTCCCTAGAATTTTGCCCATTGGTGGAGTGTATGCCCCGATTACGATTGTCCGCATGGCGGTGGATGACGCCTATGGAGCCAAAGAATGGCGCGAACCGACCGAAACGGGTGATGAAATTGCCTGGCGCACCTCCAAAATTAGTCGTTCAATCTGCCGTTCTGTGGCCGACTTTACGTTTGCCCATGCTCAACGCACCGGAGCCAAGGTCTTTGGGGGGCCAAAGTTCACCGTCAGCGCCACCTACGAAGGCATGTTCAAAGAAGAGTTGGACGCCGCAGCCCAGCGTTATCCGGGAGTCGCTTACCAGCCCTTGCTCATTGATGCCACCTTTGCGCTGCTGCTGCAAAACAGCGGTGAAGCGCTGGTGATTCCGGCCCTCAACCGAGACGGCGACTTGCTCTCGGACATGGTGCTGCAAATGTACGGCAGCATTGCCGGTTCAGAAAGCTTGGTGCTGGGGTTTGATCCGCTAACGTCACAGGTCAAAACGGTGATGGCCGAAGCGCCCCATGGCACGGCTCCGGCCCTGTTTGGCAAAGATATTGCCAACCCCATGGCGATGATTTTAGCGGGCGCTGCCTTGTTGACCTATGTGGGGACTCCAGCGGGCGATCGCGCCTCCCGCTCCATCTACGAATCTGTCTTTGAAGCCATCTACGAAGGCAACGCCACCCCTGACTTAGGCGGACAAATGAGCACCACCGACTTTACCAATGAGGTGATTCGAAAAGTTAAAACGAAGCTCGAACTGTGGTCCACCCTGGAAGCGAGTTAGTCTCCCAAGCGCTGAAAATCTAAGCATGCTATCTGTCCAGTAACGAAGCATTGCCTGCGGCGAGAAACGTATTGCTCGCCTTTCTTAAGGATTATGTATCGGGGGCAGGCGCGATCGCGATGAAGAATGCTATTAGGAGACTATCGAGAAAAATAGCAGCTAGCAGGCTTAAGGAATTGGGGCGATGAACACTAGCCCTCATCAAGGAAAGCTCAAAGTTTGGCACCGCGATCGCGGCTTTGGATTTATTCGTCCCGATGCGGGGGGCAAAGACGTCTTCCTACATATCAGCGCCGTCCGCAAAAGCTTACGTGAACCCCAAACCGGGGACACGATTTTGTACATTCCGGTGCTGCAAAACGATGGCCGCCTGCGAGCAACCAACGCAACGATTCAAGGAGTAGCGCTACGGCCCGTGGCTAATCAGAAGATTGCACGGCAGCCAACTAAGCCTATCCATCAACTTAGTAGCGCTCCCAAAGCAAACTCCAAGTTCATCTGGGCTACTGGCCTTTCGGCTATCGGAGTGGTAGTTGTGGGCTATCTCACGCTGCTACCTATCGTGAAGTCAGGTTTCAGCGCTGGCGGTCCTGCGATTCCAGACAACAGCAGTTCGACAATTTCAGACAGTCGCCCTGCAGTTCCAGAAAGCAGTTCAGCAACTCCAGAGAGTAGCTCTGCGAAGCAAGGCAATAGTCCTGACCTTCCAGAGACCAGTCCTGACCTTCAGGACGATAATTCTGGCATTCAGGATGATAGTCCTTTGACTCCGGACAGTATTCCGACTCCGACACCTACCAGTCCTGCGACTCCGGAAACGAGTCCTGCCATTCCAGAAAGTAGCCCTATCACTACACCTACAATCGATTCCACCTGTGCCATTAAAGGCAATATTTCCTGGAATGCTGGACGCAAGTATTACCACTTGCCCGGTATGGAAGATTACGTCAATACCCAAATTGATCTCGAAAAAGGAGAACGCTGGTTTTGTACGGAAGCTGAGGCGCAAGCGGCTGGTTGGGTCAGAGCACCTACACCCTGACGAGACCGCAGTGTTGTCGTAACCAGTGCCTAACGATCGCTTCATCCTGCATGAATATCCCCCACTGCCTCCCTAGAATGACGCGAAGGCAGCTGTAACCAGTCTTTAAAGCACAACATGCCCCTGCTGGTCTATCAGCAGGGGCATGCTGTGCCAGATTAGGCATCAATCCTATTCGACTGGGGCGTCTAGGACTTTTGGCTTTTGAGTGCTGACGCGGATCGCCGATTCGTGCGGCTTCGGCGTGCCCGAATACAGCTTCCGCG
>CAZLYS010000815.1:0-2633 GCA_964563415.1 uncultured Halomicronema sp. | reverse complement strand
CAGGTGCCTCTATTACTCGGATGGAATTCTGCAGAACTTCCTGCTATGGCCCTAATGGGAGGGCAGCCTCTAACAGAGGAAAATTATGTAAAAACCGTACAAGGGCTATACCCCGAGCGTCATGAAAAAGTCCTTGAGTTATATCCTCATAGTACTGAAACAGAATTGGAGTATTCAGCTACGGCACTGATTTCAGACAGATTCATCTCCTATAGTACCTGGAAATGGTTTGACCTACACAGAAAGAATAGTAATCAGGCCGTCTACCGCTACCTCTACAGTAAGCTACGTCCTCCACTAGTAGATCAAAACCGGATGTCAGGATTAGCAGGTGGTACCATGGAGAAAACAGAAAATGCACCTCCAGAACCGAAAGCTTTAGGTGCACCTCACGCCTGTGAGATAGAGTACTGTATGGGGAACCTCCATTTAGTAGAAGACTATGCGTGGACAGAGGAGGACTACAAAGTATCCGAGACCATGCAGAAATTCTTTGTCAACTTCATTAAGAAAGGAAACCCTAACGGAATCATGCTTCCGAAATGGCCTGCAGCTACATCCAATGACCCGAAGCCTCCTGTTATGAATATTGATGTGAAGTCTAAGTTAATGAATGCTGAAGATGATGTAAGATACGAATTTCTGGATGAATCGTATGGAAATAAGGCCGAATAAGCGTCAAATTTTGGAAATAAAATATTAACTTATCACTATATGAATAGACTAATCAAAACATACTCGTTTACATTACTTCTGACAGCCATATTTGTGATTTCGCTGTCAGCTTGTAACAATGAATCCGACCCAGATCCCGTGGTAAATCCTCCTACACCACCAGCTCCTCTTCCTGAGCTAGAGTACAAATTGGTGTGGGAAGATAACTTTGATGGAACAGAGCTAGATACTACCCAGTGGTCCTATCAGATAGGAACAGGTACTCTCTATGGACTTGACAGATGGGGAAATAACGAACTCCAATACTACACTGATAGACCAGAAAATGTAAAGGTAGAGAACGGGAGCCTGATCATTACTGCCTTGGAAGAGGACTTTGATGGTTCAGAGTTTACCTCAGCCAGACTACGTACTAAAGATAAGGCAGACTGGACATTTGGTAAATTTGAGTTCAGAGCTAAAATGCCAAAAGGACAAGGTCTATGGCCAGCCCTTTGGATGCTTTCTACTGATGAGGTATTTGGTACCTGGCCTAAGAGCGGAGAAATTGATGTGATGGAGTTGGTAGGACATGAACCAGAAATAACCCATGGTACTATCCACTATGGTCCGGACTGGCCTAATAATAAATCCAAGACAAGATCCAAAGCCTTGGAATCCGGTGACTTCTCAGATGATTTCCATGTTTTCACCATAGAATGGGAAGTAACTAAGATACAGTGGTTCCTGGACGGGCAGCTGGTCTACACCATGGATTCTCAAAGCATACGCCCAGATAACTGGCCTTTCAATCAGAAATTCCACTTACTTGTGAACGTAGCAGTTGGCGGAAACTGGCCAGGAAACCCTGATGATACTACCGTCTTCCCACAAACTATGGAGATAGACTATATCAAGGTATACCAGTTACAGTAAAAAACATTTTTTTCTCATAATTGAAGAAGTGTAGGGCATTTTGCAGCCTTGCACTTCTTTTGTCTTTTCTGGACAATCACGATTCTATGTCAACCCCCTTACTTTCTCAGATTCCCAGACTTATTCTCATTGTCATTTTGTTTTTTATAGGATGTACCTCCTCTCCTACGACAGAGGCTACACAAGCTCCTGCAGAAGAGGCTACTCCTTCTGCCGTCACCAAGGTAGCCTGTGTAGGGAATAGCATTACAGAAGGAGCAGGACTTGGAGAAAATACTTATCCCAAGCATTTAGGAAGGATATTAGGTGAAGAATACGAGGTAATGAATTACGGCCTGGGAGGGAGAACGCTTCTTAAAAAGGGTGATTATCCCTACTGGAATGAGGAAACTTATGGCATAGCCAAGGAGTACCAACCAGATGTAGTCATCATTAAGCTGGGAACTAATGACTCCAAGCCTCAAAACTGGCAGTACAAAGAAGAATTCATTCCAGATTTTGTAGAATTCATACAGTCTTTCCAGGAATTAGCTTCAGCGCCTGAAGTAATGATCTGCTATCCTGTTCCCGTCTATGAAGATAATTGGGGGATCACAGAATCTATTGTGAGTGGAGAAATGCAAATTATGCTGGATAGCATAGCTACTGAAACGCAGGTCCCTATCATAGACCTCTATACTGCCCTTGAAGGAAAATCAGACATGTTCCCTGATGGGGTTCATCCTGATGGAAAAGGAACTGAGCTAATGGCGCAAGCCATCTCAGTAGCTATAAAGGAAAAAATAGCCGCTAACTAATGCATATACCCTTGGCACTTAGTAGGAAAATCCTCTTTACCGGGTTTATTCTCCTCATACTTTCTTCCTGCCTAACTCCTCCTGCAGAGGAACCTGTCAAAATAGATTATCAGGTAAAGGAGGATTACAGGGCCGCCTTAAGTATTTCAGAATATAGAGCCCTATATCCAGAAGCAAATACACTACCCCCTACCCTATTCTTTGAACAGGAGTTACTCACCCCCATTTTTGATGAAATGTCTGAGG
>CAZLYS010000814.1:0-2645 GCA_964563415.1 uncultured Halomicronema sp. | reverse complement strand
AAACAGCTGCAATGCATTGCCAGACAAACTGTAGTAATCGGGCACTGGAATGACGGTACCCGCTTCCATCATCACAGCCAACTGATACCAAAAAGCCAGCTTTGTATTGTTTGACAGTACTCCGTACGCCCGAGTATCTGGTGTGTTGGTCTTTTCAACCAAGTCGCGCATGAACTGGAGCTGTAATTCGGAGGACATGGCCTGCACACGCGCCAGTAAACCTTCGGCGAACTGTAAACGTGCAGCACCAGGTGCGGCAGGCGTAATAGAGCCGCCCATATTTTCGTAAAGAACCCACAGCAACCCTAATTGAGCATCAGTCGAGAGCTGCTGAACAGCGGTAATGATGCTCTCAACGACACTGGTGGAAGAACTTGAGTTGTTAAAAGTGGCAACCGTAGAGTAAGTCATCAAGACATCCTAAATAAAGAACGACGAATATCGTTACACAAACAAATGTAACAAATTAAAACGATTTTTGTTACATTTCGCCATGGAAAAATTCTATGTGCTTTATGGAAGCCTTTTAATGGTGTCGATCATTTGTTTCACTGCTCAAGATGGTTGCTTGTGCCAGTACGGATTGCCGCAGCTATTTCTAGCTCGTTGCAGATATTGATTTTTTATCTTGGGAAGAGAATAGCCGCTTGCAGGAATAAAGATGCCAACCGCATTGCCGACATTGTTAACCCTGGTGATTTTTGCCTGGTCAATCTTGATCATGTTGGGACAGTTTGGAGGATAGAAGAGATCGCTCTGGTCGTGGCTGCTAGTAATCGCCTCTATCCGTTAAGGCCAGCTTGCTATTTAGGGGGTGTTAACGGATAGAGTTGCTGATTGACCTAATCATCAACTGTTCAAGGTTTCTTGCAGCACCTCTTCTTTGGCGCGAAACCCAACCAGCACCGCCTTGTCGTCTTTGACAAACAGAGGACGCTTGAGCAACATGGCGTTATTGGCAAAGGCTTCGACCCATTGCTCGTCGCTCCAAGTCTTTTTCTCTTCGCCAATGGCTCGATATGCCTGACCAGAGGTGTTGCGCATGGGTTTAGACCCTAAAGCCGCGACCCACTCGGCGATCATTTCACTCGTCGGGGGTGCAATCTTAGTGTCAATAAATTCGTAGCTAACGCCGTTCGATTCCAGCCAGCTAAACGCCTTTTTGCAAGTGCCGCAGTTGGGAATACCATAAACCTGAAGTGCCATAGCGTCGTGAGAAACTCTTGCGTGTTGAATTTTGCCGCTATAGCCTATCAGACGGGTCGGCCTCACCGTCAAGTTGCAGTCATCACCTTTATTTGTGATAGCTGCTGCCCTGCAAAATGGTTTTGGCTCGATACAGTTGCTCTAGCAACAGGAGTCGCGCCAGTTCGTGAGGAAAGGTCATGGGTGACAGACTCAATAGGTGATCGGCAGCCTTTTTCATCTTCGGACTCAGCCCTTCGGCACTACCGATCGCAAACACGAGGCTACCCGACTCAGCCTGGCTGATGAACTGCGCAAATTTGACCGAGTCGTAGCATTGGCCTTCTTCGGTGAGGGCGATGAGGCGATCTCGGCCTTTCAATTGGGCCAGAATCTGCTCCCCTTCCTTGTCTGGCTTGGTGTCCTTTAGCTCAAGGGTGGTGAGTTCTGGCAGGCGTTTTTGATACACCTCAATGCCTTCACGGATCCAGCCTTTTTTGACCTTACCGATCGCTAACAGCCTGATTTTTGGAAAACTCGTCATTTCGCCGGTGGATAGCTGTTTAGGCAGATAGAGCTCGCAGAGTTACCAGGTGAGTTGCTGACTTGCTTGAATGAGTTTCGGGTGTGCCCACCAAAAGCCCAGGACAAAGAGCAGGATGCCGACATACGCTGGTTTCGCAAATTCTTGCCACTTGAGTTGCTGACGCCCTTGCAGAATGGCGAGAAAGGGAATGACAGAAGTGCGCTCTTTAACTTTGAGAAAGGCGTCGCCATATTTAGCTTCCCAACGGCGATCGCCGTGCCAGACGGCAAACAAATGATGTGCAATCAAGCCTGCTGACGTGACCAGCATGAACGTGGTGCCGAGCCAGAGGGTATGGGTAATGCACCAAATGACCTGTCCCACCATTTGCGGATGGCGCGTGATGCGAATGATGCCGGTTTCGTAGAGATGAATCTGGGGTTTTTGGACGGCGGCAATTTCTAACAAATTGAACGTTGCCGGGTAGAGAAAAATGAAGGAAATCGCGGAGCCAATCCACACGCCTTCAAACATACCGGGGACGCCCTGCACATTCCACAATTGCAGTCCGTCGTAGCGGTGAATGATGAAGTAGATGATTAGAACACTCGCAAAGGGAATGCTGACCAGGGCAAACAAAACGCGGTAGGCCCGTGCACCAATGAGTTCCTCACCTTTGGGGCGTAACGCCGCTAGACCACTGTGAGCGATCGCAAACCCCACAAGCAGCGCCAAGATAATGCCATGACTGGGCGTTAACCAAGATACCGATGCCATAAGTGTCGAAACCATTCTCACTGCGTGTCCAAAGGCGTTGAGCTTGTTATCTGTCCCATACCGACAGGTTTAGAACCGCTCGCGAAGCCTTTCTATCGTAAAGCTTAGGAGAGTATTAGGGCGCGTCATCCATGAATTGCCGAACGCTTTGCAGGTA
>CAZLYS010000813.1:0-2649 GCA_964563415.1 uncultured Halomicronema sp. | reverse complement strand
AACCCATGCGATTTCATTTGAGTTACTATAGGTATAAATAAATTCATTGATTTTGATGATGGATAAATTGGGTACTTTTCTTGATATGTTTTGATATCGATCAAACATGGCTCAGATTTAATCATGCTATGCTGAAAAATCCAGATCTCATGGAAAAAACCATGGAATTTGGACAAGCTTTCCAGCACGATGCCTGGTCAGGAAATAAGGACAAAATCACCCTAGCCAAACTGGTTGGAGTAGGGGTACAGGACTTAGCTGCGGCTACTTACGTGCTGGATAGAGTGATCACTCAGGAGAAATCATAGAAATACATTGCAGATGGAAATCAAGGTCCTGGACAAGGTGTTTTTCAGAATAAACCAGGTCGAGGATGCTTTGGGAGATATATGGTTGATCCATCCCCTTGGAGAGTCAGGTCTTTGTTATTCCTATGCCTTTGAGTCAGATCTGGCCAGGATGTATAACCTCTTTGTGCCTGATCTACCCGGATTTGGGGTAACCCCTAATTATGGGAAGCCTTTAGGAGTGGAAGGGATTGTGGATATCCTGAAGTCATTGATAGAGAAGTATTCCTCTAACGCGAACCTATATCTCATAGGTCATTCTGTTTCCGGTATCATAGTAACAGAGCTGATCAAGAAACTCCAGCGAGAAGTAAATGGATTTGTTAGCGTAGAAGGTAATCTCACGACTGCTGATAGCTATTATTCCTCTCTCCCAATTCAACATAGCAAAGAAGAGTTTTACAGGATATACCTGGATTCCGTAGGTGAGCATGCGAAGAATAGGGCTGACTTTCAGCGTTACCAGGCGAGTGTTCGATTTGCTGAGGTAGATTCCTTGTATGAGCTAGGGAAGTCTACGGAGAATCTCATTAGGGATAATCAGGCAGGGAAATCCTTCTTGAGCTTGAATTGCCCAAAATTGTATATATGGGGAGATAAGGATACCCCAGTGGAGACCGCAAATTTTATACAGGAGAATGCAATTCCTAATGTTTTGCTGAAAGGAGTAGGGCACTGGCCTATGGTAGAAGTGGCAGAGAAATTTTACCAAATAGTAGGAGACTTCATCTCCGGTCAATCTAACATGGCCTGACTTAAACAAAGTTTCTCCTCCCTTCGTTCAAAGAGAAAAACCTATATTTTGGACCGTAGACAATTCATCAAAGGTTCCGCTATTGTTGGTGCCACTTTCGCCACTCCCTTGATCGTTTCTGCCACTTCAGGTATGTACCATAAACCTACTTACAGGAAGATACATGCCATTCTGAATGCGGATAGGACTAAGGTTGGGACTCTGCCCATTCTGAGAGCCTTTGCAGGTGACAAGAACGACTACGTCTCTCCCTATGTGCTATTTGATGAGTTTGGTCCGGTCAATGTGGAAGCGGGAAGTGCGCCTCTAAGGGTAGATGCGCATCCACATGCGGGTGTTACGCCTACCACCTACTTCCTGGAAGGAAGCGGCCACCACAAGGACAGCCTCAACTACGATTTCCAGATAGGGAAAGGAGATTTTATGATGTTCAATTCCGGTAGAGGCGCCATTCACATGGAGGAAACCGGGGAGCAATTATATACCCAGGGAGGCCTGTATCATGGCTTTCAGATCTGGCTAAATACCCCTTCCAGGCATAAGTTCATGAATCCTTCTACCTCCGTCTTTGCTGAGAAGAAGATGGATACCCTGAACACCAAAGACTATTCTGCCAAGGTGGTCTTGGGAGAACTTTACAAGGCCAAGTCCGCCATAGAGCTATTAACGCCAGCCTTTTATTACCATATAAAGCTGAAGCCTAACGGGAGACTTGATATCCCTACAGATCCTACGCATAACGCCTTCATCTACGTCATTAAAGGAGATCTGGAAATAGCGGAGAGAAAAAAGCTGGTGGATAATCAGCTAGCTTTATACAAAAGAGGGGATTCTCTTATCAATACCTATTCCCTAAATGGAGCAGAAATCCTGGTTCTTGGTGGACAACCTCTGGATGAGGTAGTGTATTCTTACGGCCCTTTTGTGATGAATACCAGAGAACAAATCAATCTCTGTATCCAAAACTACCGCACCGGCAAAATGGGAAATCCCAATGTGGTAAATCAGTAAGCAAATATCTCTCAACTCTCTTTCATGGAGCTTAGCCTACTTCTGTAAAGATGTTTGTTTATGCCTGTAATTACATTTCTGAAATACGGATTTTGTCGTTACTTAATATTCCATAATTCTTATGTGGATATTCCGATATGTTTAAAAAGCTCATTAATCTGGTTCTTCTTTTCCCTCTCTGTGCATTTGGGCAAACTGATGAAATTAACATATCAGCTGCCTTCTCAAATTTCATTGATTTAAGAATAAGTGGTAACGCCTCTATTAAATGGAATGTGCAAACCATTGATGATTACCAAAATGGGTTTCTCATTATGCAGGCTAACTCCATGGTTGCGTTTGAGGTAGCTAGCTCAACAAACTTTTCTATTCAAATGGCCATGACCCCTATGACTGATGGGCAGGGCAATGAGCTTGATATTAGAAACCTTACCACCCGATTAGTAGTTCCTACTGTTCGTAAAGCTGAAGAGGGAAGTAGATGGAATTTTGGAACTCATGATTTGGGAGGCATTACGGAGATGGGAAAGAGTGGTA
>CAZLYS010000812.1:0-2652 GCA_964563415.1 uncultured Halomicronema sp. | reverse complement strand
TTATTAGAAGAACTTCCCGAACCTTTCCGCTCTGGGCAGGCTGAGATCGGGGTGAAAGCGTATCATACCGTGCCCATCTTTTTGGAAGGGACGTATTGGGGCAATCTGGGCATCGACGACTGCCGTGAGGCAAAACACCGCGACCCGGCCGAGCTAGCCGTTTTGAAAACCGTCGCCGCCTGTATTGGTAGTGCCATTGAGCGAGATCGGACCCAAAAGGCCATCTTGCAGGTCGAACAAGCAAGAGCCCAGGAACTACAGCAGATGGTGGAGCAGTTGCAGGGGCGAGATCGCATCCTACAGGCCACGGCAACTGCGGCTGATGCGTTGCTGGCATCAGAAAATTTAGAACAAGCCGTCAATACAGCGCTGCGAATTATTGGCGAAAGCCTCGATACCGATCGCGTGGCTGTGCTTGAAAACGAGCCCTACGAGAATGTTCCAGACTTGTCTCAAGTCAGGTGGGAGCTGCTTTATGAATGGCACTCGTCACATACCATATCTCAGCTTCGGTCTGCTGGACAGAACAAGGGAACCTTCGCCGGGGTTGAAAGCTGGCCCGTGCGCCTAGCCCAAGGAGAAAGCATTAGCTACCCCATAGACGCCCTGGCTGAACCTTTTCGAAGTGCAATGGCTGAGGTCGGGGTGCAGGCAACCCATGAGGTTCCCATTTTTGTAGCGGGTCAATGTTGGGGGGCATTGGGGATCGACGATTGCCGAGCCGCCAAGCAGCATGAGCCGTCGGAACTGGCAGTCTTAAAGACGATTGCCGCCTGTATTGGCAGTGCTATTGAGCGCGATCGCACTCAAAAAGCCATTCTGCAAGCAGAACAAGCGAGGGCCGAAGAACTTCAAGGTCTCAACCTAGAACTTCAGGCAAGGCTTAACGATATCCAAAATCGTGATTTCATTGCCGAAACTGCCGCAAAGGTTGCCAATTTACTCTTAAGAGAAGAAGCTCTACATGCTGCCATTGACAGATCATTGCAGATTCTAGGCAAAGCGCTCAATCTAGACCGGGTAGCGGTGCTTGAATTCGATTCTTCATCACCTGATATATCATCTCGTACCTGGCAGCTGTTGTATGAGTGGGATTCTCCTAGCACGACTTCCCAGATCAATCATCCCCGACTAGCCCAGGGCACGTGCGCCGGAATCGAAACACTGTATGAAGAACTGAGTCAAGGGCACGTGCTAAGTTATTTGCTCGAAGAGCTGCCAGAACCTTTTCGTAGCGGACAAGCTGCTCTGGGAGTCAAGGCTCTGCATGACGTGCCGATCTTTGTTGAAGGTCAGTTTTGGGGCGCCATTGGTTTTGATGACTGTCGTGAGTCCAAACGGCTGAGTCAAACGGAACTGTCCATGCTGAAGATTACCGCCGACTGTATTGGTAGTGCGATCCAGCGCGAAAGACTGCGTCTCGCAGAGCTACGTACGCAGCAAGCCCTCCTCAAAGCCCAACAAGACCGCGTGGCAGAACTGGCCAAAACCAACTTGGCTCTAAAAAACAGTCTCGATCGCCTGGCCGCCGCCCCTGACCTGGAAGCATTTTTGGGTTATGTGCTAACAGAGATCTCTCAGCAGTTTGACGGCAAAACGGCTTCCTTGCATTTGTTCAACCCCGATAGCCAGACGCTGCATCTGCACCAGTGGGTTGCCCAGGGACGAGTCTATTCCAGACAAGAGTTTCATCAGTTTGGGCCGCTGGCCGAACCCATTATGGTCACTGGCAGCACCGCCTGGGCGTTTCTGCAGCAACACAAATTCCCCCTAGTGATTAACCGCGACAACGCCCATCAATACATGTTCCCCGGCACCGAAGACTGGCAGCTCGACTGGGCCGAACGGGAAGAGTTGCAATCAGGCATCAACATTTTGCTCAGCTCCGGCGAGACACCACTAGGAATGCTGTGTATGTATTCTGCCAGCCGCAGCACGTTTACCTCTGAAGAGCTAGAAATTGCCCAGGCCCTCTCTCACCAGGCGACCCTGGCGATTCAGCTCACTCAACTGGCCGCCGAAGCCCAGCAGTCTGCCGTTCTGGGCGAACGGAACCGGCTGGCGCGCGACATTCACGACACCCTGGCTCAGTCCCTGGGCGGCATTGTCTTACATTTACAAGCAGCCGACAGCATCTACACGACCGACCTGCAAGACAAGCAAACCCACGTCACCCAAGCGCGACAGCTCGCCAGCCAAGCCTTGACCGAAGCGCGGCGCTCAGTGCAGGCCTTGCGCCCCCAACTACTAGAGCAAACGACGCTTGATCAAGCTCTCAACAGCCTGTTGCAGCAGCTCACGAGCAATAGCCCTCTACAAATTAGCTATAACCTACATGGTGATCCCTATCGCCTGCCCCCTGAAGTCGAAGCGCATCTGCTCCGCATTAGCCGAGAAGCGATTACTAATAGCTTGCGCCACGCCCAAGCGACGGAACTGGTCGTTGACTTTACCTATGAGCCCCGCCAGGTACAGCTCCGAATTCAAGACAATGGCCAGGGCTTTGATACGACTCTCCCCACCTTTGGCTATGGCCTCATCACCATGCAAGAACGGGCTCAGCAAATCGCTGCTCATTTGCATCTCAGTAGCCAGTTCGGTCAAGGTACGATAGTGCACGTTAACCTCCCCATCGCGACCACCCTCGCCGGA
>CAZLYS010000811.1:1922-2667 GCA_964563415.1 uncultured Halomicronema sp. | reverse complement strand
GTATACCCAGGATTCTGCTGGAAATATCATTGATCCTATAGATTACAATACCGGTAAATCATGGGGATGGACGGATGTAGCAGACCTTAACTATGATAACAGAGAAATGAGAAAGGGCATGATAGATGCCATGTCCTTTTGGATCAGTGAGGTAGGCATAGACGGTTTCAGAGTAGATGTAGCACATGGTGTTCCAGTAGATTTCTGGGCTGAGTGTGCAGATGCTTTATATGCCATCAAGCCTGTATTTATGCTGGCTGAGGCAGAGGTACCCGCCATCGTAAATAATGGTGCTTACGTCATGGACTATGGATGGGAAATGCACCACCTGCTAAATGAAATAGCCGCTAGCCAGGGTGCTACTGAGGGTGGTGGTCAAAAGCTGGTAAAAGGAAATCTGGTAGAAGGAGAAGAAGCAGAAACCGAGAAGAAAAATGCGCTGGACATAGATGCCATGCTAGCCAAGAAAGCAGAGCAATATGAAAGAGGGTACCAAATGCAGTTTACTTCTAACCATGACGAAAACTCCTGGTCAGGAACTGAGTTTGCGCGTATGGGTGCCGGACATAAAGCCTTTGCAGTTCTTACATCTACTTTTGATGGAATGCCACTGATCTACACCGGACAGGAATCAGCTATGGATAAGCAGCTGGAATTCTTCAAGAAAGATGATATCCCATGGGGAGATTATACTTACGCAGGCTTCTATAAAACCCTTTTCGATCTGAAGCATGAAAACCAGGCT
>CAZLYS010000811.1:0-1893 GCA_964563415.1 uncultured Halomicronema sp. | reverse complement strand
TCCAACAGGGGTAGATGAGGATGTATACGCTTTCACCCGTCAAAAAGGAGATAATCAGGTAGTGGTTCTGATCAATCTATCTAACAATGATCACGCATTCTCCCTAAGTGGAGACATAGCTGGAACCTACCAGGAAATATTCTCAGAAGAAGAAACAGCTTTAGCAGAAGGAACAGATATCAGCTTGGGACCTTGGGAGTATTTGGTGTATGCCAGATAATCCTGCGATAGAACAAAGTTTGATTCAAGAAAAAGGCCCTTCCCACAACGGGAAGGGCCTAGCAATTTAACACACTACCAAGAGACCAAAAATTCTTAGTTTCTTCTGGATCTACCGGAAGAGGATCTAGACCTGCTTCCTGAAGATCTGCTCGAGCTCCTTGAGCGACTCATACTTCCTGAGGATCTGCTTGAACTTCTGGAACGACTCATGCTTCCTGAAGATCTGCTTGAGCTTCTGGAGCGGCTCATGCTGCCCGAAGAGCGAGAAGGTGAGCTACTTCTTTGTCTGTAGGAATTGTTCGACCGTGAAGGTGAACTGCTTCTCTGGCGGTACTGGTTAGAGGACCTTGAGCGAGAGCTATTTCCATAAGACCTTGAAGGTGCACTGCTTCTCTGTCTATATTGATTCGAAGAATTAGATCTTGAACTATTTCCGTAAGACCTTGAAGGTGTATTACTTCTCTGTCTGTACTGGTTTGAAGAACCGGAACGAGAGCTGTTACCATAAGACCTTGAAGGCGTATTACTTCTCTGTCTGTACTGATTAGAAGAACCAGAGCGAGAGCTATTCCCATAAGATCTTGAAGGCGTATTACTTCTCTGTCTGTACTGGTTCGAGGAACCGGAACGAGAGCTATTCCCATAAGATCTTGAAGGCGTGTTGCTTCTCTGACGGTACTGATCCGTTCTGGAATCTCTTCTCACGGAACTTCTATCTCCCTGAGGAGTCAAATCTCCATATCTGGATCTGGTAGAACGATCAGAGTTTCCATAGGTACTTCCTGATCTTCTGGCTCTATCACTTTGTGATCTGCTATACGTACGTGATCTATCTGACTCAAAGGTTCTACTTCTAACTGAAGCGTTTGCATTCCTTCTGGTTCTACCAGACTGATAACGTGAAGTATTAGCTGTACCATTAGGAGTTCTGTATGACCTGGAATAGGTGCTGTTAGAACGCTGTCTGGCTCTTGAAGATGGCTCGTACTGGTTCACCACATATCTGCGTGAGTTATTTCTCACTCTATTTCCTACCCCATCATTCACACTTCTGGGCACTCTACGTACACCATTTACTCCTCTTTGGGATCTGGTTCCGTAGTTGGCTACATTTCTGACATAGTTTCTATTACTGACGCCATTACGCTGGTACCAACGGTCTGAAGGATTAGCGGCATTAAAGCCATCTCTAAATCCATATCTGTAGCCACGGTTGAAGCCGTTATTGAATCCTCTGTTGAATCCACGGTTCCACGCCCAGCCACGACCGAAGCCTCCGTTCCAGCCCCAGCCTCCACCCCAACCCCAACGGTTGAAGCCTACACCAAAGCCGAACCCTCCCCATGGTCTGAATCTCCAAGGGCTATACCAGTTACCGAAACCGTACCACCCAGGGCACCAGTCCCATGCATCATAAAATGGGGAACCAAAGCCTAAGCCGAAGAAAAAGGAACGGGTAACAAAACCACCTCCTACAAATACTCTTCGGGGCGCATACCATCTGTCCCACAATGGGGAACCTATCACGTAATAAACATCATTAGTGTAATAAGGATCGTAGTATCCAAAACCGCCCCCTGCAACTCCAACAGAATTAAATCTTCTCAATCTTCTGGAATACCTAAAATCATCATACTCATCAATATATGTATCATAAGGATCCTGATGAAT
>CAZLYS010000810.1:0-2667 GCA_964563415.1 uncultured Halomicronema sp. | reverse complement strand
ATACAACGGCTGACACCCCAGCACCGATTGGCGGCGGCGTTGCGTTTCATCGTCCTGCCACGGTGACGGAAACGGTACGGTTACTGGCGAAGCGATCGCTAGATTTACACGAAACCCAGGCTCCCTTGAGTCAGGCGATCTTGGTGCGAGAGCATCGTCAGGGTCGCTTTATCAATCAGCTTCTGCATGACCCCGAGACCCTAGGTGTCGATTTGCTCAGCACTGGCCTACAAATCTATGACGTGGGCGAACAAGAGCGCCAAACCCATGTACCTTCAGAAATGCTGACCATTTTGCAGTTCATCGAACGGCCCCATTCGCCTGATCGACTCAAGGCGTTGCTACGGGTCTTTGTCGACCGCCAACGCATTCCTTCTCAAGACCTCAACGCCCTGGCGAAACAGCCTGAGCAGTTCATGTATCCAGGTCCTCTAGATCAACCCTCTCTAACTGAGGCAGCTGAGCAGACCAGAAGACTTTGTACAGGATTGCTGCGATCGCGGTTTGAATTACCCCCTTATCACCTGATTCCGTTTGCGGGATTGACCTTGGGCTACAACCAGAGTGAACTCGCTACCGCTGACAAATTGGCTGCCCGTCTAGCGCAACAAAACCGCGAAGACAATACGCTTCGCACCATGATCCAAACCCTGCAAGAAATCGTGGGCTCTGAACGCTTCGAAGCGGTGGATACCGAAGATCGGGACGATCGCTATACCCGACGTGGGCAGCTCACCATCCTGACCATGCATAAGGCCAAGGGACTGGACTGGGATGCTGTGTTTCTGCCCTTTCTCCATGAGCGCACGATTCCCGGCAACCTCTGGGTGCCGCCTCAGCAGACGTTTTTAGGCGATTTCAGTTTGCCGGAGGTGGCCCGCGCCCAAATTCGCGCCCAGACCCACACCAAGCACATGTCAGCAGCGATCCCCGATTTACTGACGGCGTGGCAAGAAGCTAAAAACTTGAAAACTGCTGAGGAATTTCGCTTACTCTACGTCGCCATGACTCGCGCCAAGCGCTTGCTGTGGATGTCTGCGGCCCATGCGGCCCCCTTTACCTGGAGTAATCCTGAAAACCTCACCGAGTTACCACCTTGCCCCGTTTTGCCCGCAGTGATGGCTCAGGTAGCTGATGCTCGAACCAACTCATAGGGCATTCACCATCGAAGCGGTGCACCGATTGCCCCATAAGGCTGTCAGCTATCTACAGGGATTTTCCATCATCCAGTCATATAGCAGAATTCGGAATGCTGAATTCAGAGTTCGGAATTAAAAAGTGCGTCAGGTAACGATTACAGCGATCTAGAGTGACCTAATCAAACTGCGGCTTGCTATACCCAGACCTGGCACAGCTTTTGATGTCATCCTAAAAAGAAGTTTTCCTTTGCCAAGACTTTTCCGATGTCGCACCCTGAGCTTTTTGACAGCCTTTTCGACACGATCACCGAGTTAGTGATGTGTCATTCCCCTAGTGGGGCGGAGCATGAAATCAACGACTATCTGCTAAATCGTTTGGAGTCTCTGGGGACCGAGCACTGGCAGGATGACGCTGACAATATCGTGACTTGTATACCCGGAACAGGGGAAGGAGCGATCGCCATTACCGCCCATAAAGATGAAATCGGCGGCATCGTCAAGGCTGTGGAACCTGATGGGCGGGTTTTAGTGCGGCGGCTCGGGGGTTCGTTTCCCTGGATTTATGGCGAAGGCGTCGTTGATTTTCTCGGGGATCACGCCACGATTCCCGGCATTTTGTCCTTTGGGTCACGCCACGTCTCCCACGAGTCTAATCAGAAGCTGCAGCAAGAGGGGAACGCTGTCACTTGGGAAGCGGCTTGGGTAGAGACCAAACGATCGCTCACCGACTTAGAACAGGCTGGCATCCACCCCGGCACCCGCATGGTGGTTGGCAAACATCGTAAACAGCCCTGCCGATTAGGCGACTACATTGCCAGTTATACGCTTGATAACAAAGCCTCTATCGCGATCTTGCTCGCCCTCGCAGAACGGCTCCAGTCACCGACTAAAACAATCTATCTAGTCTTTTCTGCAAAAGAAGAAGTGGGGGCGATCGGAGCACTGTACTTTAGCAACCGCCAAAAGTTAGATGCTTTGATTGCGCTAGAAATTTGCCCTCTCTCGGAGGAATATCCTATTGAGGCAGGAGACGCCCCGGTGCTACTCTCCCAAGACAAATACGGCCTGTATGACGAAGCGCTGAATCAGCAATTGCATCAAGCCGCGCAGACGAGCGAATGTCCCATTCAACAGGCGATTATCACTGGGTTTGGCAGTGATGCTTCGATTGCGATGACATTTGGCCATGTGCCCAAAGCAGCGTGCCTGAGCTTTCCGACGCAAAATACCCACGGGTACGAAATTGCCCATCTCGGCGCGATCTCGCACTGCATCGATATTTTGGCCCAATACTGTAACGACCTATAACGGCAAACCAGTGCCCCGGAAGCAGTTCCCTAAAATGAAAACAGGAATGGCCGGTACGTCAGCTTGGGGATCATCTAAAAGATGGACCTCTAGTGCAGTTATGAACCTCACTGTTTTGCTCCAGCGATAGTCTCCGCTGACGTGATCGACCGACACAACTGACCCTGACCTGGGAGAGACTCAGATGACCAAAACGGTCGCCGATGTGATGACCCGTGAC
>CAZLYS010000809.1:0-2669 GCA_964563415.1 uncultured Halomicronema sp. | reverse complement strand
CAGCTCAGGACGGGCAGACACCACACTTTGGAGAGTATCTGTTGTGCAATACACTTCCGCAGAGTTGTTGGGGCTCTCGATGAGCTTTACCTTGTGGAGCTGTGCACCGGTTTGAGCGATGGGGGCCCGCAGTAGGTCGCGAATGTGGATGGCGATGTTTTCTGCTGTGGGTACCACCTTCTCAAAGTAAGCGATGTCTTTGTTGAGGAAGGTGTGGTCAAAGGGCTCGACCACATGTTCGTCGATCGCCTTTTGCAATTCTTCCAGATCCGCAATCATGCCGGTGCGCGGCTCGATTTCGCCCTTTACGGTCACTTCCAGGTGATAGTTATGGCCATGACCATTGGGCCGAGCACATTTACCGTAAATCTCAACATTTTCGTCAAAACTCAACGTCGGCAAAGCGAGACGGTGTGCAGCGCTAAAGTGGGTGCTGATAGTGAGATAAGCTTCCATGTCATTACCTGTGTATTCGGCCCAAAGTTCGGGGTGTTCAAATAGCTGAATCTTGGTGACGGGTAAATGGGGCGAGAGGCGTTGCCACAGCACCCGCGCCATGTTCTCAGTAGTTGGCAGCGTGGTTTGAAATTCTGGCCAAACGTCGTTGAGGTACGAGAAGTCGAGCTGACTTGTGACTTCGCGCTTAATCACTTTTTTGACATCCGACAGGTTTAGCACCATGCCGTACTCGTCCAGATCACCCAGCATTGACACATAAAGGACATAGTTGTGCCCATGACCAGGTGCCCGACTGCAAGGGCCAAATTTGGCTTGATTTTCAGCCTCACTCCATTCCGGCAGCCAATAGCGGTGACTAGCGGAAAACTGAGCGCGGCGGTTAATGATGCATTCCATAAAACCAGCGCACCAAAGTATTTACGTTTTGTAATGTTCTTTTTCCAGCATACGCGATCGCCCTGTTGATGTGAGACAAACCGCTAAAACTGTTGTGGTCACTCACTGAATTCACAGAACGGTCTCTAAGGAGAGTCGACACCCCAAGTGGGATAGGGCAAAATCGCGATCGCGCCTTCACGGGGAAAGTTGCTTTCAGGCACATCAAAAGCGCCATTGCTTAGCAAGTGAGCCCGGAGATAAGTTTCAGCTGCGGTGACAGTATTGAAGGTGAAATTGGCCACATACAGATAAGGCAGAGGCTGCTCAGCCTGTTCAGTAGTGGTGGCTGACGATTCCCATAGTCGCAGCTTGACTTGTCCAGGTAACAATTCAAGTCGATAGCGAATCGTGTGGTCATGGTTGGTGGCGTAAGAAGCTACAGACATATCCCTCAAAACGGATTGTTGTATTGACCCAGAACCAATAGCCTCCCAACTTACACTGCGGCTTATTGTGATCGCGACAAGTCTGCGATCACTCGGGCTAACGGTAAGTTGGTCGTGCTAAACAACTATCGGCAAATGGAATATTTGCAGCAGATGACATTTGATGGATTTCCCAAGAATCAGTACAGAGCTTCAGCAGATTTACGAAATCTATTGAGCTTTGTGAAGATTCGGCAAAGTTGCCTTGAGGACACTTTAAATCTCTTCAGTGTTAATGCCAGGATTCCGCAATATTTCCTTTTTATTAATCAATTTGTCTACGGGGTTTTACGGAGAGCCTTGAGGCACATGGCGATCGCGATGGCCATCAAGCCCCAGGTCAGCCAATTACCCCAGCGCACGTAGGGCGTCAGACTCTGGCGACGATAGATTTGAGTGAGATAGGTGACATACTCATTCGGCTCTGACAGCCAAATCGTGTCGCCGCGAGGAGTCACCACACCAGAAATGCCGGTATTTGTCACCCGCACTGCCCAGCGATCGCTCTCCACAGCTCGCAGCACTTCCAAGGCATGATGTTGCCGCATCATCCGAGCTGGATAGGGATCATGGTTCGAAGCGGTCATGATCCACTCCGCTCCGTCAGCAACCTGTCGCCGAAACAGCTCACTGTAGGGCGACTCATAGCAGATGCCGATCGCGGCAATGCCAAAGGTCGTTTCAAAAATTTGGTCGGTACTACCGGGTAGCAAACTGCTGCTAATCGGTGATAGTCGAGAAATCAGCCGCCCCAGCGTCGCTTCAAAGGGAATGTATTCTCCCAGGGGGACAAGCTTGACCTTGTTGTACTGGCTCGTGACCTGGCCTTGGGCATCCAGATTTACCAGGCTCTGAGTCATCTCCCGATTGGCAATGGGGCCAACGGGGCGAAACGTGCCAAGCCAGAGGGGCACGCCAGCGGCTCGCACCGCTTGCAAAATGGGATTGCGGCGCTGGCGATCGCGCGTCCACAATTCCGGAATGGCCCCTTCTGGCGTCAAAACCGCATCAGCGCCTTGGGCCACCAATTCGCGGTAGCCGTCAGCGTAGGCGGCGATCGCTTGGCGCGTACCGGCTGGAGTCAACTTTTCGCGCGTAGGAATATTGCCTTGAATGAGACCGATTTTCAACGCCGTAGCGGGGCGATCGCTCAACGGCTGCTGATAGAGAAAGCCGCCTAAACCGTGCAGACTCCCAAGCAGCAGTAAACCCACCAATGCCGCCTTCAGAACAGGTTTGCTCAGACGTCTCTTAGACAAAGTCGGGCTCAGACTCATCTCAGCCCAACAGCCATTGACTGCCACAATCACCGCCGTGATTGCGGCTGGCCCGGCCAAGCGTCCTAAC
>CAZLYS010000808.1:0-2671 GCA_964563415.1 uncultured Halomicronema sp. | reverse complement strand
GTCTTGATACCGCGTTGCAAGTCATGTCTCCAACAACAGTTTTCTTTTGAAGAGGGTTTCAGCTCCTGAGCACAGCCTTCCAACTAAGACTTAGTCAAACGTTGCCAATCTGCTGGCGTATTGCAGTTGGCCAGCAGGTCAACTGGCACATCAGTAATGGAGACGACTGCAGACTGATTCAGCCAAGTTTGAAACGATCGCTTACCGGTTGATAGATACGCTCGCAGTGCCGGCAGACACGAGGAACGATAAAAGCCACACAGGGGTTCCCAACCTTGAGATGTTTTGGGCACGTAGGCGATCGCATCCGCCGGTAATTGAGACAATGCCTGAGACCACTGCTGTAAAGGTTCAACTCGTAAATTAGGCAAATCACAGGCTAACAACAAAACCCAATCAGCTCCTATCGATGGCAATGCCTGCCCAAAAGCTGCTAACGGACCCGTTGGTGGCGCTGCTGTCGACGGTAACCGTTCATCAAGCCATCGGGTCTCTCGAGGCAACAGCGATTCATAGCGATCGCGATAGGGCGTCACAATCCAAACATCCGAAGTCAGGGCTTGAGCTACCTCCCAGGTTTGGCGCAACAGGGATATTCCACTGATTTCTAGTAGGGCCTTATCTTGACCCATGCGTTGACTAAGTCCCCCTGCCAAAATCAGTCCGGCGAGTTGCATCCCTTTCTCTCCTCATTGCAGTCCACGCCTGGCAAATCCTACATACCGCCTGAAGACATTACCAGAATTGTTGGAGTTGAGCTTGAGGTTGACTGACGTCACCCCATCACCGACAGGCAACCCCCATTAATTTAGCGTTGAGCTCGCCGATTACGATCTACCCACACCAAACCTTTGGCAAAATACAAGCAGGCTGTAATCACCGCCAATAAAACATAAAACAGGCGAATGCTCCAGCCTGTAATCTTAAAAATCATTGTGAATAGACCCGGCTCTAAACCACTGAAGCGAGTGAGCTCAGAGCGAAACCATTTGTCATCTTCATCGATATTCTGCAAAGCCCGCAGATCCGTCGGCAAGATCGGCACCTGCACGGTGTACCGAAAGAAACCGACCACCCCCTCGTTACCCGTTGCTTGCTTAAGCAAAGTGTCAGTAACCTGCTGAGCCTGCGTAGGCAACAACTCAGACTCAACAGCCACTTGCTGCACCCACAAGTGATATCGCACTGCATAACCACTCATAAACACCAAGGGCACGCCAATCACTAGAGGAATCACCTTCACCCATAGACCACAACGACGCGGCAACCAGAGCGTAAAGGCTCCCAGGCTCACACCCAAAATCGCGAACACAATGACATTAGTCACTTCCATTAACTCAAGGCTTTTGAGCAACCCGCCAAACAGTGGCAAATTGTAGACAAACGTTTCTGCCACCCAGGCGATCGCACCTTTAACTGCCACCATGCCGACAATCAGCAATACTGTAGCCACTACATAGCGCACCACCTTGACCGAGTTTGTAGCCGCCCTGGTGCGCCCGCTAGATCTTTGAGTTGACGAAATCCGAGTAGTCATAAAACTGGGGGGCAATTACAAACTGACATAAAGTTGCAGAACCTTGGTCCGACTAAGGATGTCCAACATGCTGACGGCGATTATCACATCGCTCGTACGATGCGGTTGCTCGACAGCTCAAACAATAGGGTTCTCGCCAATAGTTCGCATGCACTAAACAGCTTAACCGATTTAGTCACGCCATCCATATCAGTCAGCCCCAGTCCAGCAAGGTCACACCTGACTGCCTAAGAGGGTACTCGAGAATTCAATGAATGGCCGCTGATTCCGGGAAATTCCAGGATTATCGTCATAATTCGACGCTCGCAGTCATGAGCAGCGCGATCGCCCGCTTCAAACCCCAAAAAGAATGCCAGCTCTGCTGGCAATGCAGAGCTGGCTGAGAACTTCACAGCCTAGGAAACTCCAGAAGTTTCCCAGTCATAGAGGGTGGCTGCTATTGGCAGGTATTCTACTGCGCCCAAGAAATTTGATTCTCATAAAATGTCTGGGCCGACAGCACATTCGGCCAAACAGCATCGGCCTTTTCAATGTTGCCGGGAATATCCTCAACCCATTGGTTTTGAACTTCCTTGCTCCAGTTCAAGTACAGCTTGCCATCGACAATCTTCCAAGCTCGCGGATCGACAGAAGCCAGGTTGCCCTCGCTCATGGCTTTGGCACAATAGCCACCATACTGTGGTGCAAAAGCTTCAGGGTCTGCCATAAAAGCAGCTTTATTAGCTGCACTGCTAAAGCGCCAAGTTGCGTCATTCCACACATACTCATAATCAGCAACCCCAGCAACTGCCTCACCCTCGGTGAAATACGCGACTGGATCAGCTCCGCGAATTGCTAAGTCGCTGCCGTTTTCAACATAAACTTCTGTGTGTGGCGGCTCATAAGCTGTCACTACATCCGCTGCGGCACAAGGATCGGCTGCGGCACAAGGGTTAGCCGCACAGGGATTGGCCGCACATGGATTGGCCGCACAAGGATCCGCAGCACAAGGATTGGCCGCACAAGGGTCAGCGGCACAGGGATTGGCCGCACAAGGATTGGCCGCACAGGGATTAGCCGCACAAGGATTGGCTGCACAAGGGTCAGCGGCACAAGGGTCAGCGGCACAGGGATTGGCCGCACAGGGATTCGCGG
>CAZLYS010000807.1:0-2688 GCA_964563415.1 uncultured Halomicronema sp. | reverse complement strand
CCCACCCTAGCTTAGTCATCAGCATGAAGAGGAGTTCATCAATGGGTTTGAGGGGAACACAGTTCTCAAGATTTATGTAGAAGTACTTGGTGTAGGTCTTTCTCAGGTAGAAGAATGAGACTACGTCCAGGTATTCCTGATTATCTGAATGCAGGACTACATTATTTACAAACTGTTTCCTGATGAAGGTGAGGACCTGTTGAGAAACCTGATTCAAGATATCAAGGGGAACATTTTCTTTCCCTATGATAACATGATTCATGATGATGTTAGTCTCTTCCAGGAAGACCTTGAGGTGGGCAAACCATCTGTACGCAATTATTCCCCCCAGCAGAATCAATCCATATAGGGGAAACTGCAGGATGCTCAATACCGAAATAATGATATCCCCGGGGGTTTGCATTTCTGTTTGTAATTCTAATACCGCCTGTGCCTTTAACATTTAAGTAATGCCAAAGGGCTTAAATAAAATACGCTTGGAAATCAAACTTATGTTATTTCCTATGATAAAAAATGACCATTTGGCCCCCAAACACACGTTACCTCAAGAAAGGATTTCCCTTCCTTGAGGACCATGAGATTCCTGTATAATCAGGTATAGCTTAGTAAGTTAGCTTCTTATCGTAGCCGTATATCTTTTCTCCACCATACCCAAAGGCCTGGTTTAATTTAATGTCATTAACCAGTATCCCAATATTCCCCACATTATCATCTTCATACATCTCATTTATCAGGTTCAGAGACTGAAGTTTTGTCTTGTTGTGTCTTACTATGTAGAGGGTGAAATCAGTGTAGCTTTTCAAGATTACATAATCAGTGGTCTGGCCAATTGGAGGGGTATCCAGGATCACATAATCATATTCTGCTTTCAATTCCTGGATCAGTCGGAAGAAGCGCTCTGTGTCTATGAGGTCCAGTGCATTTAACTGGGCAGGGCCTGAAGAAATCAGGTCCAGGTTTTCTATTTTGGAAGATTGAATGATCTGGTCCAGGTTATGCTGCCCACGAAGGTAAGTGGAGAGTCCGCAGATGTTATCCACGTCATGTTACTCCATCATTCTGGGCTTTCTCAAGTCTACATCTACCAGTACTGTCCTCTTTCCTGACTGAGCGAGGATACTACTGAGGTTATTTGCACAGAAAGTTTTTCCTTCTCCAGCCCAAGTAGAGGTAACACCAATAACCTTAATGGGTACTGCTCCTCCCATGTCCTGCATTTTCACTCTGACAGTTCTGAAACATTCTGCCAGAATAGAATCTGAATTTGCGGAGGTAAGTACCTTGGCCTTAGTGTCATTATTGATGACAAGCCCCAACACTTTGATATCTGTGCTACTTTCCACTGCCCGTAAGCTGGAAACCTTATCATTCAAGAGGTCTGCTCCTAAAATTACTGCTCCAGGAAGACCGCCGCCCATCACGATGGCTAGCAGCAGGAACATCATTCTGTTAGGCGCTATGGGAGCATCTCCAGCCTGTCTGGCTCTATCCACAATCAGGTTATTACTGGAAGCATTGGCTACTGCCACACTTGCTTCAGCTTTCTTTTCCTGTAGGTATTTGAAGAGGTCGCTCTTGGCTTTAAACTCTCGCTCCAATTTCTTAAGCTCACGCTCATCACTGGGTAAGGATGACATCCTTCCCTTAATTTCTGTGATTCTATTATCGTATACATCCAGGGAAATCTGCTGGGTATTCACCATATGTCCGGTGATTTCCAGTATCCTGCCCTTTATATTTTCTATCTTACTGTTTACCTGATCCAGTCGAGGGTTATTTCCCTTAGCCGTTAGTTTCATCTCAGCCCGCTCCTGATTGAGTTTGTTTAGTTCTATCAAGAGGTTTTGAAGGGAGGCATCATCTATGTCTACTGTAGCTGGTGAAAAATCACCATCTCCCCTAGCCTTTTGAAGGTTCTCATTAATGTATTCTACCTGTCTGGTCTTGGCTAATAAGGAGCTCCTTTCTCTTTCCAGTTCCAATAGCTCTTCTGTCAGCTTTTTAGAGGCAGTAGCCAGGTCTGCTATGTTTCTTGTTTCTCGGAAGTATGAAAGAGAATACTCTACTCTTGTTAGAGAGTCAGCTACCAGGGCCATCTGGTTATCCAAAAACTTCACAATTTTCACCCCATCCTTTCTTGATTTTTCCGTTTCATAATCTATGTAAGCATCTACCAATTGATTAATGAAACGGGTTTCGAGTTCTATAGATGGACCTTGTGAAGAGATTTCTACCAGCTTTCCTTTCTTGGTTTCTTCATCATAAGGCTTTACTACCAGCTTCTCTCTGTAGTAGTCAGTCAGCTGATCAAAGCTATTGATGGAAAAAGAATACTGATTTTTAATGGGGGCATTGGGATCTTTTCTGGCAGGGTTAGCCACCAGTTCAAATTTCAAATATTGACTCTGAAAGCTTTCATTTAGCCTGATTTTCTGCTTGAAGTTGATTTCAGGCAATTCCAGCACCACTTTATTTTCAGAAGGTAGATATACCCAAACGTTTTCTCCCTCAGCTTCCAGCATGAAGAAGTCTTTACTTACGGGAACTACCTTAATATTGAGATTAATTAGCTGGTAATGAGAAGAATCCACAATGACAAGAAATGGCAGATTGTCAAAGACTTGTCTGGATTTAATTTTCCCTTTCTTATAATAACTGACCCCCTGATTCAGAGGACGTACAGCTTTC
>CAZLYS010000806.1:2465-2689 GCA_964563415.1 uncultured Halomicronema sp. | reverse complement strand
GATCGTATGGTCAAACATGCCAGGCAGCAGCCGCTCAGTACCCTTGAACACCATATGTTCTAAGAAATGGGCCATGCCCATCCACTCCAGTGGTTCGCGAGCGGCCCCAGCATTGACCCAAACATCGGCTACGACAACTGGGGTCGCAGGCATGTGCTGATGCACGAGGGTAAGACCGTTGTCTAAATGGTGAATGGTAGCGGGAAAAGTCAGAGTTGTAGTAG
>CAZLYS010000806.1:0-2455 GCA_964563415.1 uncultured Halomicronema sp. | reverse complement strand
AAAAAGGGCGATCGCGAGTTAATGGAGATGCCTAGCAGGGGCTAGTTGCAGCTGGTCACACGTCATTACTGTCAGGGCATCTGGAATTCAGCAATAATCCAGCCTACTCTGAGAATTGCCAAGTCACGGTCACGAGAAAGTTATTTTTGTTACAAAACAGTGGTGGCAAACAGATATCAAACAGGCTTTCTGGGTACTGTTTGTACCTGTTAGGGTAGCGAAGTTTGCTCGTCCTTGATAGAGGGGGTAAGCCCGACGTTAACCTTCTTTAACCTTAGCGACTCGCTCTTGTTGGTTGCCATTACAAAACCCCTATCTGCTGAGCAGATAGGGGTTTCTAAAAATTGTTCACCGCAACGCCGTCTTACCTCAGTTTCCGACCTGGAAGAACCAGGTGGGAATGCTGGCACCAATTTAAAGTTTCCGAGTACAAGCCCGGTCTACTGCCATCGGCACATCTCGATTCCCGTTGATGAAAAGCATAGATCGACAAACAGTGTTGGCAGTCACCAACGTCGTAGTGAATCTTTCGACATCATAACCAACAGTGCCCCAACGATCGCAAGGGGGTTATGTGAATTCTCTGATCGGAGATGACAACTAGCCAACGGGATACCAGATAGCTTCGATGGCTTGGGCGATCGCCAGCACATCCTCATCAGCCGATAGGCAGACGGTGACATGCCCCAACTTGCGGCCAGGGCGCGACCCTTGCTTGCCATACCAATAGACCTGGGTGTGCGGTCTTTGCGACAGTTGGGCTCGCTGTTCGGCATAGTCGCTAGTGGAGGTTTCAAACCCGAGCAGGTTGACCATCAGGGCGCGAACACAGGTCATTGTCGTCGGCCCTAAGGGCCGACCAGTGACGGCCAATAGCTGCTGGGCAAATTGGGAGGTTTGGCACGCATCGATTGTGTAGTGTCCAGAATTGTGGGTGCGGGGGGCGACTTCGTTCACCAGTACGGTGTCTCCCGGTGCCAAAAAGAATTCAATGCCCAGTACACCGACAAAATCCAATGTCTCAATTAGAGTACGGGCGATCGCCGTGACCTGCTGTTGGACGCCTGTGCTCACCGCTGCGGGCGCGATTACTCGCCGACAGACTTGATCAACCTGCTGAGTTTCCACCACAGGGTACACAGCAATCTTGCCGTGGGGCGATCGCGCCACCATCACCGCCAATTCCTTTTCAAAGGGGATGAAGGCTTCTAGTAGTACTGGCTGGCGCTCAATTCGTTGCCACGTCTTGAGCAACTCCTCAGCCGAGGCAATCATAAAGGTGCCCTGCCCGTCATAGCCCAGGCGTCGCGTTTTCATGACTAGCGGAAAGCCCATCGGCGCTGCGATTTTCGCGACAGTCTCATCAACGATCGTCTCATCTAGGGTCACGAAGGGTGGGTTGGGCAGATTGTGAGTGGCTAAGAACTGGCGCTGCGTGTATTTATCCAGCAGGGGCGCTAACGCTGACAATGAGGGGCGAAAGAGACTGCCCTGCTGTTCTAGGGATTGCAGTGCGGGGAGATCGACAAACTCGTTTTCAAAGGTGAGGACATTGCAGCGATCGCTGAGCGCTTGGGTACCGGCGACATCGGCAACGGGCGCTAACACGTAACCAGTCGCCGTCGGCACTGCCGGATCGGTTACCTGTGGCGTTTGGACGATCAGGTCAACATCTAACTTCGGAGCCTCTAGCCCCATCATCCAGGCGAGTTGCCCGCCCCCGATTACCCCAACTCGTTGCCTTGTCATGTCTGGTTATTTGCTCCCGCTGTTACACCCCATAGAAAGAGACCGCCGTTTGCTAAGTCACTGAAAACACCATAAAGGGGCACGAAAAACGTACCCCAAAATCAAGCAATTTGTCTGGCAGTTTTTACAGGCTATAGGCCCGTGCGGGGGCGATCGCCATGCCTAACAACCGCTCGACGCGTTCTTCAGTCGAAGGGTGGGTCGAAAACAGACTCGCCATAGGGCGCTTAGGTACGGCATTGACGATCATCAGCGGTTCAAAAGCTGGGTTGCCCGCCATGGGCTGGCGACGAGCACTGGCTTCTAAACGCTTGAGGGCGCGGGCCAACGCTTGAGGATTCCCGGTGAGTTTTGCTGCCCCGGCATCAGCAGAGAACTCGCGCGTGCGGGAGATGCCCAACTGTAAGACAGTCGCGGCCACGGGAGCCAAAATGACCGTGCCCAGCAAAGCTAAAGGATTTGGCCCATCGTCATCGCGCGAAATACCGCCAAACCACATGGCGTAGCTGAGCATCTGCGCCAAAAAGGAGATGGCTCCAGCAATGGTGGCAGCGACTGCCTGGGTGAGCGTGTCTCGATTCAGAATATGGCTCAGTTCATGAGCGATGACGCCTTCTAGCTCGTCAGTTGGCAGTAGGTCCACAATGCCCTCCGTGACTGCGATCGCGGCGTGGTTTGGATCGCGCCCGGTCGCAAAGGCATTGGC
>CAZLYS010000805.1:0-2696 GCA_964563415.1 uncultured Halomicronema sp. | reverse complement strand
AATCTTGCACTGACATCAGCGCCTCTTCCCACAAAATCATGGCGTTATTGTCGACATTGCTGGCATTACGCGCACCATGGCCGGTGAAATACATAAAGACGGGGCAATTCTCGTTGCCTTGAGTGGTTTGGGGATAGGTGTCGAGCCAGGTTTGCACATTGTCTTGAGTCGCTGCCCCCGTTAAGGCATCGATATCGGGTGCTTTGAATCGTTCGTTGCCGCGAGGATCGAGATAACGAATCGTCGCTTGACGATCATTCCCATTCGCGAAAAAAATCGTGGCATCGGTGACGGACTGCCCTAGATGTGCCAGAGTGCGCTGGAAGTAACGCACATTTTTTTCCAACGCAATCTCGTTATAGCCGGGTGCGCCGCCGCCGCCAACCACTAAAAACGCTGGTGCCTGAGTTGAGTCGAGCGCCAGCGAGGGCGAGGCTACCCTAGTGCCATCTAGTAAGGTCGATGTCGAAGACCCCGATTGCCGGTTGATACCGACAGTTGCGCTTAATGCCGTGATCGCGAACAGGATGCCTGAGATTCGATGACGTCTCATCTAGATTAATCCTTTAGCTGGTTCCCATTGTGCAAAATTTTGCCGGTCCTCGCTGATACTTACTCCGCCCTCCCTAATGCCTCAAACCTGGAGGCGAAATTTTCAAGCAAGAGCACAAAACTTTGTCGATTGATCGCGGCAAAAATTACATCAAGTCATTTTTTGAGAAGTTGTATTTTCTGCACCCGGCTAATTAAATCTTAAGAAATGCTAGAAACGGGAACTGTAGAGGTTCTGAGAACTTGTAAACGTCATAGAATAATTGTTGACTTAACGATAATGTACAAAAGTTATTGACGAAGTTAAATTTACATATTGCTCATCAGTCGTGAGCCAATCGGTAAGTCAAGTGTTCGTTGGGAGCAGCAATAGTCTTGGAAAGTACGAAAGAAAAAATCTTGGTGGTGGACGACGAAGCGAGTATTCGTCGCATTTTAGAAACCCGCCTCTCCATGATCGGGTATGACGTGGTTACTGCTGCTGATGGCGAAGAGGCGATCGAAACGTTTCATTCATCTTGCCCAGACTTAGTGGTTTTAGATGTCATGATGCCGAAGCTCGATGGTTATGGCGTTTGCCAAGAACTGCGCAAAGAGTCAGATATCCCCATCATTATGCTGACCGCTTTGGGCGATGTCGCTGACCGGATTACTGGTTTGGAATTAGGGGCCGATGACTATGTGGTGAAGCCCTTTTCTCCGAAAGAGTTGGAAGCCCGTATTCGCTCTGTGTTGCGGCGAGTCGATAAGAGTCAAGCGACAGGCATCCCCAGTTCTGGGGTGATTTCGATTAACGCGATTCGCATTGATACGAATAAGCGTCAGGTCTATAAAGGCGACGAACGCATTCGTCTAACGGGCATGGAGTTTAGTCTGCTAGAGCTGTTAGTGAGTCGCTCTGGTGAACCGTTCTCTCGGGCCGAAATTCTGCAGGAGGTCTGGGGCTACACGCCTGAGCGTCACGTTGATACCCGTGTTGTGGACGTGCATATCTCACGACTCCGGGCGAAGTTGGAAGAAGATCCCAGTAATCCAGAACTGATTTTGACGGCGCGGGGTACGGGTTACTTATTCCAGCGAATCGTGGAGCCCGGTGAAGAATTGTAGGGTTGTGCGCTGGGGTAGTCTGCTAAAATTTTCTAAGTTTTTTACAGAATTTAGTCCATGGTAGCGACTCGCGCTCGAATCGCCGTAGATGCTATGGGTGGCGATCACGCGCCCGCCGAAATTATTGCTGGGGCCATCCGAGCCAAGGCTGAGCTGGATGCAGATATTCTGCTAGTCGGTGACCCTGACCAAATTAGGGCCGCAACGCCCAATGCCGAAAACCTGAGTGATCTAACGATTGTGCCCGCTGAGGGGGCGATCGAGATGCATGAGGAGCCCCTAAGCGCTCTGCGTCGTAAACGCAAGGCATCGATTAATGTATCGATGGATTTGGTCAAAAGCCAAGAGGCTGATGCGGTGGTCTCAGCGGGGCATTCTGGTGCGGCTATGGCTGCGGCTTTGCTGCGATTAGGTCGCCTTAAAGGAATTGATCGTCCGGCTATTGGGGCAGTTTTCCCGACGGTATTAGCAGACAAATCGGTGCTCATTTTGGATGTGGGTGCAAATGTCGATTGTCGGCCTAAATTTTTGGAACAGTTTGCTGTCATGGGCACGGTGTACTCCAAATACGTGCTGGGGGTTGCAGACCCCAAAGTCGGATTGCTTAACATTGGCGAAGAGCCGAGCAAAGGGAATGAAACAGCGGTGCAAGCCCACCAGCTCTTAACCGAACATCCCATCGTGCCCTTTGTCGGCAATGCTGAAGGCCGCGATGTGCTGTCAGGGCAGTTTGATGTGGTAGTCTGCGATGGGTTTGTCGGTAATGTGTTGCTAAAGTTTGCTGAGGCGGTAGGCGAATCTGTTCTCCAGATTTTGCGAGAAGAGTTACCCCGAGGGGCGCGAGGCAAGGCCGGCACACTGATTTTGAAAGATAACCTCAAGCGCCTCAAACAGCGCGTTGACCATGCTGAGCATGGAGGCGGTCTCCTATTAGGGGTGGCGGGCATCTCGGTCATTAGCCATGGCAGTTCCCAGGCCCCTTCGATCTTTAATGCCATTCGCTTGGCAAAAGAGGCCGTCGACAATAAGGTGTTAGA
>CAZLYS010000804.1:0-2700 GCA_964563415.1 uncultured Halomicronema sp. | reverse complement strand
TTGATGAGGTCATGAAGTACGAATCTCATCACTGGCAACGCCTGAGTGTTAAACCCGGCATTACGGGTGAATGGCAAGTGCGTGGCCGCTCTTCGGTCAGTGACTTCGAAGATATTGTCAAAATGGATTTGAGCTACCAAGATCAGTGGTCAGTTTTCTACGATTTGCAGTTGCTTGTCGAGACAGTTTTGGTTGTGCTTTACCGCAAAGGTGCTTACTAGGGCCGACTTTAGTGAGATAGAGCTGTAAAGCCCTCACTCCTAATAATTTGCTTCTTGATTCAGGCTGCGATCGCGCGATCGCAGCCTTCCTTATGTGCAGCACGATTACTTTGTCTAATGAGGTGCGACAAAGTACTGATTGTCTGTCGGAAGGCACTAGGCGCAGTACGGTTCTCATTCACGAAAAGCTCGCCAACCCTATCGAGTGACGCAATGCAAATCTTGTTTAAGATGGATTTTAATGCTCAGGGATGTGCTCACTGATCTGCGAATGGCGATAGATATTTAGCCCCAATCGGCGCTGATGCATCGCATGCAATGTTACCGAGTCGTTTTACCTTGCCCTGAGCGCATCCAGTTAATTCAGCAAGCATTCGAGAAACTCGCGCAGGTACTGATTTGCACTCGGATAATCGCAACCGTTTTTCTCCGTTGACAACGTGGCTAACACCGTGAGCCAGTCAGTATCTAATGCTGGTTGAATGACGTCATCTGCACAAATAATATCCGGGCCATTAGACAAGTCTAAAAACTGGAAAGCATCAATTGTGGGCGATACCTGCCGCAAAGACAAAGGACGCAGCCAACACGTATGCCGTTCTTTCATATGCTGTACCAGTTCTCCATAAAGACGGGCTTGTCCACAGTCGATATAGACGATTGGGTAGGCGGCGACTTTCATGCCTGCAGTTATTTACACGAGCTAACTTTACAAGTCTACCCAAGCAGATGTCCTCTCTGTTGCCGCAGACGGATGCCACAACAGAGATTTTTCGTTGGGAAAATGGTTTCCTTTGTCACCCTTGAAAATCTCAATTAAGCTTTTAATAAGTCTGAATTGCCAGATGAAACCATGTCCACATTCTCAAGTGGAGAACTTGGCTGTCGGTCGTCGGCATGGCTTGAGCTGGCGATGGTCTGGCTCTAGCTACTTGTCTTCGCTTTCTGGTCCAGCCAAATGCTGGCAAGGGCGCATCGCCCCTTCTTTAAGCCAGATTTTGTATACTGCTCTGGTGCTCATGAAGCGGTCTTTGTTCACTAAACACCTTTATTTGAGGCGCTTATGGTGGCTGTCGAAACAATCAAAAGTCGCGCCACATCTACAGTTCGGAAACCAGCCCCGCGTTATCGGGTACTGCTACACAATGATGACTTCAACTCTATGGAGCATGTCGTGGAGTCGTTAATGAAAGTGGTGCCAAGCTTATCGATGCCTCAAGCCGTCAATATCATGATGCAAGCCCATGTCGCAGATGTGGCCGTCGTCATTATTTGCGCCCAAGAGCATGCTGAGTTTTACTGCGAGGGCTTGAAGGGTCAAGGCTTAACTAGTTCAATTGAGCCTGAAGAGTAAGTTTAAACCTTTTTGAAACGTTTCTGGCGATTGGTTCAACGTGGGCCTGCCCTCATCAGAATTTTGGCTTATCTAGCAGGGGTCATTATCCTATCTGCACCGATCGCCTTGCCGCTATACCGTTGGGAATACGTCACCACTGACGGGCAGTCCGTCATCTGGGCACCCGTGACCGTATTCATGATGTTTGTGCTCTGCTTGCCCCTGTGGATGCGTCGCATTCACAGGAGAGACTCTCCCTGGCAAGTGCTCGGCCTTCAAAGCCCACGTTGGTGGTGGCGTAGTTGGGGATACGCCTTTATCGCTGGCGTTATCGGTATTGTGTTGCTCTACGGCTGGCAACTGTTTTTAGGTTGGGGTGAGTGGCAACTTCCAACTGGGGACGTTGGTCGCTTTTTGCTGGAAGGCAGTTTGGTTGGCGTCGGTGTCGGCTTAGCCGAAGAATTGCTATTCCGGGGTTGGCTGCTCTACGAGCTGGAACAGGATTTTACCCCTGAAGCAGCCCTCTGGATCAATGCACTGATTTTTGCGATCGCGCACTTCATACGGCCTCTATCGGCAATTTTGGCCACCTGGCCGCAGTTTGTTGGACTGGTGTTACTGGGGGCGGCATTAGTTTGGGCGCGACGGATTTCTCACATTACCCATCGGGAAGCAGCGAAGTTCACAACCTTGGGAGCAGCCGCTGGACTGCACGGAGGGTTAGTCTTTGCCTACTACCAAATCGATGTCAATGATCTGGTAGTGGCGACGGGGAAAGTACCGGAATGGGTCACTGGCATCGGCGGCAATCCACTTGCGGGTTTATTAGGGCTAGCCTTTTTAAGCGTGATCTGTTGTGTCACATACCGGGCTAGCCATCATTAGGTAAGCTCGCCGTCAGCTAACTTATAGTTCTGAAACTAGCAAAGTCCAGGAATTGCCTTAGAAGTTCTATACCAACGTCAAAGTTATGCGCACGAATTCTGCATTCCAGCGATTTGCAGCACCTATTTGGGCATAACCAGAGATTCACTTTCTTCTACCTGGTCAGAGAGCAGGCCGAGTTCGCGGCTGAGGGCTTCTAAATCGTCGAGAATCTGCTCAGCATCAACCTGCGGTTGTTGGTCGTTGAGTTGCACGAGG
>CAZLYS010000803.1:0-2701 GCA_964563415.1 uncultured Halomicronema sp. | reverse complement strand
GGCTCTACAAGGAGCATTTTTAGGCCCAGAAAAGCGCAACACCTGGTACTGCTTTGCACCCGATATCGCGATCGCGGGGACTGAAATTGGCAATAATCCCGACGATAGCAATGCGAGTAGTGGCGGTGGCAGCCCCCCACCGGGTGATCGGGGCATTCCAATGCAGTTCCCAGGGTTTGAGGGTACTTACTATTCCAACGACCCGATTTACCCGACTAATCAGTTTGGCGAGCGGGGCAACTTTACCTGGGGCGAGGCTCTGCACGCTGATCCGGCGACTGGATTCTATCGTCGCCCCACCTCAGCCTCGATCATCTATAACATTCTCGACATGGCTCGCGTGATGGAAGATATTCGTCGTCGCCTGGGCAATCGATCGATTTTGATCACCTCCTGGTATCGCGATCCAGTGACCAACGCAGCAGTAGGGGGGGTGTCTAGCTCACGTCACTTGACGGGCGATGGCATCGATTTTTATGTATCGGGTATTCACCCTTTCGATGTCTATGCAAATTTAGACGCGTGGTGGGGCGATCGCGGCGGCTTGGCTAGCTCCACAACATTTACACATATTGACATGCGGGGCTACTGGTCTCGTTGGACCTATTAAGCCCAGTAGGGAGCCGATCACTAGTGGTAGAGATAGATTCAAAGTATGGAAAGTGCAGTGTCTCTAGCGTCTAGGCAAGCAGCACATCAGACTCAAAGAGCAGTTTTTGAAGGTAGAATCGAGCGAGGCATCATCATGGGGACCTGGATTAAAGCAACGGATCAGGCTTTTTACTTAATGGATGGGGCCTATTGGATTTCTCGCCTCACACCCACACCTTCACCGACTAACCCACAGGAGAAAATTGCCGACACCACCGCGTTCGAGACCTGGTTGAGTCGCCCCGATGCCCCCACCGCGATGGTTTTTTCGCGCGGCACCGGCTATCCCGAACCCGAACCGATGCCTGATTCACCCGAACCACCGCCGACCACCGGCCAAATTAACGAAGATGGCATCATCATTGTCAAAAGTTTTGAGGGGTTAGAACTGCAAGCCTATCAAGACTCGGTCGGGGTTTGGACAATTGGCTACGGTCATACTTCAATGGCGGGACCGCCTCAGGTCTATCCGGGGATGGTGATTACCGAAGCGGAGGCAGACGAGATTTTGCGCCGAGACTTAGATTTATTCGAGGCCGGGGTCACCCGCGGGCTCACCATCGCGACCAACTCTGATCAATATTCAGCCATGGTGTCGTTTGCCTTCAACGTGGGCTTAGGAGCCTATCGAGACTCTACCCTGCTAAGGAAGCATAACGCCGGTGATTTTGCCGGAGCGGCGGACGAGTTTTTGCGCTGGGTCAATGCGGGCGGTCAGTTTTTACCAGGTCTACTCCGTCGTCGCAGAGCCGAGCGGGCTCTGTACCTCAGCGAAGACTACACCGTTTTTCTATAGCGCCGATCGCCCATTTAAAGTGGTGTTGCCAAGGGCATGTGGTTACGGGAGCGATCGCCTCCACTCTTTCCCAAATGATTCCATCTCCCCAGCAGGCATTCGCTGACGTCTCATGGGAGAATGTGGAGCCTGTGCTGTTATTCCAGAGCTTATGAACGCTGCCTCTCGCCCTGGTGCTGATCAAATCAAATCGGCCCTTGACCCCAGTACCGATTTGACGTTTCAACTCCCCAATCCAGAAGATGAAAACTTATCTGAGTACGAGTTTCAGCAGCAGATCGAAACCGCGTGGCAAGTCTGCGATCGCTTCGACCTGCAAACGGATATCTGGCGAGGCCGAATTTTAAGGACGGTACGCGATCGCGAAAAGCGCGGGGGCGATGGTCGTGGGACTGGCTTTTTGAATTGGTTACGCGAGCGCGAAATCACCAAAAGCCAAGCGTACTCGTTAATTGAACTGGCAGATAGTGCCGATACCTTACTGCAAGAAGGCATGCTGGAACCCCAAGCGGTGAATAACTTCAGCAAACGCGCCTTTGTGGAAACCGCTCAATCAGCGCCAGAAGTGCAGCAGTTGGTCAGCGATGCCGCCCAGCGGGGCGAACACATTACCCGTCGTGAAGTGCGCCAAATCTCTGACGAATGGACAGCGATGAGTTCTGACTTGTTGCCCGCAGAGCTGAAGGAAAAAGCCGCGAACAACACGATTCCCACCCGCTATCTGGCACCACTGGTCAAAGAAATGCAGAAGCTGCCGCCGCCCCATCAGGAAACACTGAAGACGGAAGTAATGCTGAATCCTGACATCGACACCCTCAAGCAGGTCACGGCAGAAGCGCGTTACCTTGCCAAATATCTGGAAGCAGCCGTGCAGGTGCAAGCCCTCAACAGCGAAAATCTGGACTTGGAGCAAGCCCTAGAAGAAGCTCTTCGTATCGGCTGTCTAAATGCTACGGCTGATCTGGTCAAGCAAGCGGCGCAGCTTGAGCAGGCCACCGCCAAACTCTATGGCGCTTGGACCCAGATGAATAAGCTAGCAGAACGGGTGTATGTCGACAGCGGTGCCAGTACTCCCAATCTGCGCAGCCTCCTCAGCCATTTAGAACCGTTGACGAGTCAAACCTTAGAAGTACAGCTTGGCGATCCCGAAAGCCCCCTATCCCACATGGTGCGGTTGCAGTTATTAGCCGCCGATCCGGAGCGAGAGTAACACCAGTTCTCCAGAGTAGGGCTCCAGCTTGTCGTGCAGGGCTA
>CAZLYS010000802.1:0-2710 GCA_964563415.1 uncultured Halomicronema sp. | reverse complement strand
GTCTATGATGCCAACATAACGAGCGTAATAATCCTCATCAAACGAGCTAGTCACGCTATCCAAAAATCGACTGATAGCTTCATTCGCGCTTCGACGGTCGCATGTGTAATCCTGAAAAAACGTGAAATTTGTAAGTTCACGTTTCTTTCTCATGATGTAAGGAACAGTAACCCCATTAGTGCCCGTCCAAATCGTTTCTTCACTGTCCTCAAAGTCTGGATTCTTGCTATAGAAGACTTGATTAAATAAGTAAGTAATTCTGCCAAGCTTGTCCCATTTTGGTTCGTTGTCATTAGTCCAAGGGCTATCATGGCGTCGATTGCTTCTGGGAATTTCAAAATAGCTCCCAGGAACAGCCTCTATAGAGCCAGTCGCAACGTCATAATAGAATTGCTCCCATTCTTCGCCTTGAAATGAATTCGGATCAGAGCTAGTGCCGACCCTAAATGGATATTCAATTTCAGCAATAAACGCGACACTAGCAACGACTCTTGTGTGATTGTCTATTTTTTTGGCTCGAACATACTCAAGATTCAGTTCTTCGTATGATTCAGGCTCGGGTTGGTCATCAATAGGCGTTTGGCATTCTGGCAGGTCGTTACGATAGCAGTAGATGCCAGAGGGGCCAGGAACCCCTAAAATCCACGGGTCGATCTGCAGGCAAGTTTCGCAGAGGTTGACCGTGACGCTGCCCCCCACCCCCACTTCCCGAAGACTGGTGGGGTCGACCACGACGCCCCCACAGTAGGGGCTATTGGGCCAGAGGTCGCAATTGCGTGGGTCGGCCCCCTCATCAGGTGGCCCATACCAGTTGGAATCGCCAATCTGGACCAGCGATTCATTGACGCTGGGTTCTAAGTCGAGGGTGACAGAACCATAAGGGTTAAGTGAGGCAATGGTATTCGCCACATCAACCGCCGTCTCTACGAAATCAGCCCCCCGCTCCAGCTCCCGCAGGCGTTTGCTAGCCGCCGTGTCTGGTAGCACGTCGGGAACTGACTGACTCGCCCTAAACCGGGCGGCCGTGATGCTCATGCGGCCCCCCGCTGCTTGATGACGAGGGTATTGTGATGCTGGCTTCTCGTCAGATAAGCATATCGGTACAAATCATATTCCAGCCGTCCCATTGCCCAGTTTTCCCACAGTTCAAAGGGAGCGGCCCGCTTCGGAGCCCGGTTAACGATCAGGTTTTTCATTAGAAGAACTCGGCAATTGAGAGCTGGGTGTGGGCTTCGGAGCTGATAGCAGAGATCAGCCCCTGATAAAGGTTGGTGCGGTTGATTTCATAGGCACCGCCGTCGGGGTAGAGCACAATGCCATCATCCTGAGTGGCCATCGGCTGGTAGCTGAGGGTCACCGTGGCCGTCTCCGAGCGGTTGACGATCACCGCCTGTTTCCGCAAGGGGGCCGCCGCTAAGATGACCTCGCTGCTGGTGCCAATCGTGGCGGTACGCTCTGCACTCTGGGTAATCAGGTCGCCTTCACTCGGCAGTGACGTCACTTCTTCCCGTGCGGCCCCGAAGATATTGACACTATCCCCGGCCTGCATCGTGCCATAGCCCACATCCACCACGCGCACCCCCAACCTGGCGTCATTGGCCATGGCAAAGGCGGGTTGATTGCTGAGATACGAGAGCAGATCCACCACATAGAATGGCCTGCGGTTCAACAGCGAGAAATTAAACAGTGACATCCACCCCCGATAGGTGTTGCGGATGAGCAGTTCCAGCTCATAGCGTTCTGAGCCATATTCCAGCTCTCGAATGATTTCCGCTTTCGAGGTGCGTGACGTGCCTAACGGGATGTCGGGGATCTCGCTCTCGGGCAGCGACGTGATATCAATGCGGGCTCTTAGGTCAGTAATGAAGCCGTAAAACTTCAATGACTGAGTAATGTCGAAAGGGCTGACATAACCACTGTCATAAATCACTGAAATTTGACTCGCATTTTCTGCCGTAATGGGTTCAATGATTTGTACAGAACGATTGTAAGTTTCTTGGGGCATGGCGTGAGATCAATTCGTCTCAGTGCAGATCAGTTTTTATAAAACCCTTAGGGTTTCATACACAATCTACCCGCACTTGTAAGCATTGAAAACATATCGGGAACAACTATTATCAGAACTTAGGCTGAAATCACTCTTAGGAGACTTTCAAATATGGCTGACCTAACGATTCAAAACGTGATTGACAAACTGCCTGCTGGCAGTGCGACCGAAACCGCTGATGATGTCACTATTAGCCTGAAGACGCTGATGGGAGAGACTTCTGTACAATTTGCGGATGAGAAGACAGCAGAATTCCTGACCAAGTTGCTGGGCGCTGCGGCTTCTGCTCAGGTCGATTACAACGCGGCGAATGAAACCAGTTTAACGGGCTATCCTAACCCCACTTTCGGCACCCCAACGGACGATGGCAACGGCAATATCTTCTCGCGCCGGACGCATACGGTATCTGTACAAGTCCCCGTTGATGTTGATGAAACGGTCGGGGTATAAATCTGGTTTCAATTAGGGGCTAATAGCAACCATTAGCCCCCATTAGTGCACATTAATCAGGTAGAAAGATGAGTAAGTATGGAGACAAGCGCCCAGTTTCGGTGTCGCCGTTTAATGGGTCAAGTATTCTCTATGGGTTTTTGACCAATATCGACGCGGGGGACGGGTCGGTATTGGGGCATAGGGACGCTAATGACCGTAACCAACAGGGGC
>CAZLYS010000801.1:0-2712 GCA_964563415.1 uncultured Halomicronema sp. | reverse complement strand
ATCATTCAGGCCGGATAGCAAGATATACTCAAAGCTGACTCGTCGTCCCGTCGTGCGGACATAGTCGTAGCATTCTTCAATCAGGTCTGAAAAGGGATATTTGCGTGCACTGGGGATGAGTGTTTCTCGCAATTGCTGGTTAGAGGCGTGCAAACTGACCGCCAGGGTCACCTGCAGATGTTCTTCACTCAGGCGGCGAATCTGCCCCGGAATACCCACAGTAGAGACGGTGATCGATCGCTGACCGATGCCGACATCTTGATTGAGCGATCGCACTGCCTTCACCACATTGGGCGCATTTAGTAACGGTTCGCCCATGCCCATAAACACAATATTGCTGACCCGCTGATCAAAATCTTCCTGCACCGTCAGCACCTGATCCACGATTTCGTGGGTTGCCAGATTGCGCAAAAAGCCGCCCTTACCCGTGGCGCAAAAATCACAGGCCATCGGACATCCGACTTGGGACGACACACACACCGTCAGTCGCTTTTCGGTCGGAATACCCACCGTTTCAATAATGCTGCCGTCAGTTAACTTGAGCAGATATTTGATCGTGCCGTCGGGTGCGACTGAACGAAAGTGTAGCTGCGATCGCCCCACCGGCACATCGGCCACCTCAGCCCGCCAAGCCTTGGAGAAAACGGTAATATCTGCCAAGCTGCGAACATATTTGCCATAAATCCATTGATGCAATTGCTTGCCCCGATAAGCAGGCTGCCCTTGCGCCTTGACCCAATCGGTAAGTTCGTCGAGCGAAAGGCCCAATAGCGGTTTCACGGTGGCACTAGCGGTGGGTTCGGTGGCAATAGAAAACATAGCATTGCTCAAGATCATGCCTATCCATCCTATTACTGCTGAGCCGAAACGAGCATGCCGGGAAGGTTGAGTGATCGCCGACTTTGGGCAGATAATCCTGTACAAACAGTCGGATTAACTGGTTTCAACAATCGAGAACGTCTTTAACCGCAGAGTCGTCAGCCATCACCAGCAACGATCCCTTAAAATTTGTGATTGGGTAGCTGACTTGCACATAAGACTGGGCCAAGGTGCAAGTACCCCAAATCGCAAAGCAGTTTGGAGAGGCAGAATGGAAACAGTTAATTGTGCAGAAGCCTGTAAGAATGGCTGCATTTTGGGCGATAAATGCCCCAATTTGGAATACAAAGAACAGGCTTCCAAGTTCATCGAAGAAACGTCACTTGACCAGATGCTGACAATGGCTGATGAAGCCGTCCGCCGCAAAATGATGGAACGCGCTTCCCAGCCTCCTAAATGGGTCTTACCAGAGGATTAATTCTGCTTGCTTCTCATCAATTCCCTCAAATGGCTTGAATGCTTTCTAATGGGGCAATCTGGCTAAAGTTTCTAGACGACCGTTCCGGGTCTATGCCGTTAGCCGTCAAACTCTAGAGTGAACTATGCTGACTTTCCTCTAACTTGACTGAGATGATCTTGAGTTATCTCCGAGGGGCAGATAAAACCACCTGGGTTGTGCTCTCAACAGTCATCCCTACACAAATTACCGAGATGTCTATTTTCATGTGACTTGTTTATTCTCAATCCTCTATGGCCGCAGACTCTGTCACCGTTCAAACCATTAGAAAGTATGCTGATGCGCTGCAACAGTGCACCACAGAAAATGACGTGGCAGATGTTTTGAAAGTTTTCTTGGCTCGCGATCGCGTCCAAACGTGTTTACAACAACATGAGGCCGCCCCAGAATCAGCTCTAATCTGGCTAATAGAGCTGGATCGGCAATTGCAATCCCTCGCCTCAGAAATAGCAGGGCACCCAGAATTGTTGCGCTGGCGCAGGAGCATTCAGCCGTCGGAAAAACAGTGGTGGTGGTATGCCACACCTCAGACGGAAGGTTTTTGGCATCAACTTGACTGGCTGTGGAACGCTGCTTCATTGGTCTGTCTAGCAGCCTTTGCCAGTTATTTAACCGCCTTTACCGCCAAATTTGCGGTGGGCGGATTTGACCTGTTGAAATCGTTTGGGCTGATTGGCAATGGCACCGTTGCTGTCTTAATTTTGACCAGCCTGACTCAATCAGGTCGCAAAATCTTAATCAAGCTTCTAGAGCACCTCAACGTTTCCTCGAAATACCACAGTGAAGTGACTTTTTTGGCGTCAGCTTTGTTGCTGGTCAGTGCGATCGCCTTGCAAGCCAACTTGCCTCGCCTAGGGCAGTATTACTACACCCAAGGGGCACAAAATTTTGTGGAACGGCGCTTTATTCCAGCAGAAAAACAAATTCGCCAGTCTCTCGAACTCCAGCCGGATAATGGTGATGCTCATCTCATCCTAGGACGCATCTATGAAATTCAAGAGGATCTGGAAGCGGCTCGCGCGGAATATAACCTAGCCCTCCAAAACAATACGGTGCTGGCCTATAACAATTTGGGTCGTTTGCTCATTGCCGATGAAAACTATCGTCAGGCAGAAGCCTTATTGATCAAGGGACTTAGTGTAGCCCAATCCTCCACTTCTGAAGAGTATGAGACGTTGTTTGTACTCTACAAAAATTTAGGCTGGGCTCAACTTAAGCAATTTCGCCATTCGTTAGCCCTGGCCAATTTAGAGCAGGCTGCCCTGATCAATCAAACACATCTTAATGATTTGAGAATCGGTGAAGTGGATTGCATTTTATCCGCTGTGCTGGAGAGTTTAGATAGTGATGCTCAAGCCATCACCGCAGCCAAAGTT
>CAZLYS010000800.1:0-2713 GCA_964563415.1 uncultured Halomicronema sp. | reverse complement strand
CAAAGGGGGAAGATGTGTAGCTGGATTTTAGAGAATCGGTATTAGAGGGAGGGCGTGAGTTGATTAACGGGTAAATGCGCCTGCAGTCGCAGACAGTTTCCGCTTTCGTGGCCTTTGACCTGGTACTCTACTTTATCCATCAAGCGATTGAGAATCATCCAGCCGTAACCTCCCTCTTGTTGCAGATCAGGCGTAGGTGGTAGATAGGTACTCAAATCAAATCCTTGTCCTTGATCCCACACCTCGATGTGCAGCAGATCAGCCTGTAGCTCGACTTTTAAAACTACTTGGACTTGGGGACGATCTTTATGGGCATGGCGCACGACGTTAGAATACGCTTCCACAATAACGAGGCGAAGACGACTTTCCCACTTAGGCCATTCTCCCCAATCTTCTAGCTCAATCCGTAGCGCTCCCAAGAGCCACTCTTCGATAACAGCCAGAAATTTGAGGTCACTGGGGATCCGAAGTTCTGTCTGCATCACTCGGTTACCTCCAGCAATAAGGCTGTCTGGTCGTCCTCTTGCTCGGCACTACCCGACTGAATTGTGTTGAGTAACTTGTCTAAATCGAGCGATCGCGGATGTTGCTGTAGCAGCTCCCACAGTCCCGTTTGTTTTAACATGGCAGCGGCGACACCATCCTGAGAGGCCACCATTGTTGCTTCAGTTAAGCCATCACTGGTGAGCAACAAAGTTTGGCCAGGCGCAAGCTCCAACTTACCAGCCGGGGCTTGCCAATCGGGCAAGATACCGAGAGGAACCCCTCGCGTCTTGAGATACAGGGGCTCAGCAGTAGGCTCAGCAATGAGTGATTCTGACCAGACCATCGGGTAAATATGCCCCGCGTTGGCATACCAGAGTTGATGGGTATTTGGGTCGTAGCAAACCAGCGCCAGCGTGATAAAACAGTTGCTGCTGACCAGGTCATCCCACAGACTGCGATTGAGATTTTGCATCACCTTATCAGGGGCCGGTGATCGATCTTGGGAGAGTTCTCGCCGCAATACAGAAATCGCACTGGCCATGAATAAGGCGGCCGGCACGCCCTTGCCTGAGACATCGCCTACGGCTAGCCAAATATGTCCTTGAGGATGGGGAAAAATTTCGTAAAAATCGCCCCCTACTTCCCTTGCCGGAAGACAACGAGCCTGAATCCGCACATTGGCGATGTCGGGAACACTCTGGCGCAGCAAATTGGTCTGAATTTGTCTGGCGACCTCAAGCTCTGCCCGCATCTGCTGAGTTTGCTTTTGAATGTACTGGTAGAGCTTGGCTTGAGAGATCGCTAAAGCAATTTGTTCTGCCACACTGTTGAGTAATTGAGCCGTTGCCTCGGCCCAGGTGGCGTCTTCCGTGTCGTGATAGAGCGTCACGATCGCCAACGTGGTTTGTTGATATCTCAAGGGTATCGTCAGTGCGGTCACGGTTGGAATTTGGCCAACCGTCTCGATATTGGGTTGACCTGTCCTCAATACCTGTTCACTTACCTGTAAGCTATGGCTTTCTAAGCTAACTTTATAGGCCTGTTCGGGCTCTTGGAGGCTGAAGTTAAGGGCTTTATCTAACTCAGTGTGTTGTTCCTGCGCTTCAACGGCATAAAGCACAGCATGACTGGCCTCAAAGGTTTTGCCTAAAGTGGTTACAATCGTCTGGAGCATGTTGTGATAGTCCAGCGATTCTCGGATAACCCGCATCACATCATTAAAAAACGACTCGCGGGCCAACGCTTGCGTGAGTGCTTGGGTCCGCTGCTTGACCACACGGAACGTTTCGGCGGCCTGCATGACCACCGATTTCAATTCTTTCGGATTCCAAGGCTTCGTGATGTATTTGAATACCTTGCCGGAGTTGATGGCTTCGACCAGATCTTCCACATCGGTGTAGCCCGTGAGCACAATCCGAATTGTGTCCGGAAACTTCTCCACTGTGCGGCTCAAGAATTCCGTCCCATTCATGCGAGGCATGCGCTGGTCAGAAATAATCACCGCCATTTCTCCAGCCGTTTCTAAGACCTCTAAAGCCTTAAAACCGTCTTCGGCCCGATAAACTTCAAAATCACGACGAAAGGCGCGATACAACAAGTCCAGATTATCTGGCTCATCGTCGACCACCATGAGTTTAAGGGTGTCATTATCTTCCCAAGTCATCGGGAAAGTCCCATTAAAAGAGCAATCGCAAGTGAAACGCACATACGGTAAATTGACTCCCGAGAGTTGTCATCATTTGCGAGATTAGGGCCACGAAGACGACGTCATCAAATTACGCTTGAGTTCTTTGAGAGTACTGTCTTTCAAACCGATAGCGCGCCCAAAAAGGATGTCAGTGAATTTATCAACCTCTGTCAGCTCCCCAGGCAGTTAACAGCTGACTTCGAGAAATCATGCTCATGATGCTTGGCGTTCACCGACAACATAAGCTAGTTTGCCCAATCCTACATATAAATCAATCGTTGTCAGCGATTAAGCCCAAAGTCAATCCAGTCTATTGAAAAATGTGGATTGAGGTCATGACTGGCCAAATCGGTTGCGAACCTGGCTAAAGGATCTGCGTTGATCACCGAGTCTCGCCCAGAAGATGGCCGATTTAAGTGTGCGGTAGCTCGAAAATTATGGATGATGAGTGGTTGCGCGCAAGAACTGAGATGAGTGGCCTGTGGCTATAGCGACAGGCAGTCGAATCAAGCACACCCTGTTGTTCCCTACTCCCTATTC
>CAZLYS010000799.1:0-2721 GCA_964563415.1 uncultured Halomicronema sp. | reverse complement strand
TGTGGGGTGAGTCGACCAGTTCCTACAGGGCAACCATCGTACATCGCGAGGACATGCTGTGACACCCGATCTAAATGGTCAATTTCTAACTCCGCAGGAATATTTTGCTCACGCACAAAGACTTCTGTTCTAACCGTATGGACAAGCGTCTTAGCACAGGTGTAGTCCACAACCTTAGTGATAATCTCAGGCCGAGTCACGGGCAACGCAAAGGTAGAAACCATATCAAAGAATAAGTTTTTGGATAGATGCTGGAACACATTGATTGACTATCGGAAATCGCCGTCTAGCTTGCTAAAACTCAGGTGGTCAAGAGTATTAGCTCTTCACAGCAGTTTTCAATAAGTCATTCCTGATAGACTCTCGGTGATATTACATCAAGGCGCTTTAAGAAGAAACCCTTAAACCATATCGATTGCCGAAAATTCTCCATTTTCCAACAAATGAGAGCAGAATCTATCAATTAATGCCACAGTCAACCGCAATTAATCAAGAACGCAAAGAGTGTATGAGTGATTCTAAAAATCTTTGATCAAGCATAAAAAATGCTCGTCTAAAATTAAACAACCTGAAATCAGACTCAAAGAATATGACCACAGTGCGCTCAAATCTTTAGGATAATGATTCTGGAAATCAGGCACATTCATACAGGCCTAATTTCGAACCGATAGGATCTTTGAACGTGAAATCATCTTCAAAATTCAGCTCAGTCTCTGCAAGCCTTTAAAAATAAACAAACTTAAATCATCAGCAAATGCGAAAGGTCTGTGGAACCAAAGGTGACACTCATAGCTACATTTAAATTTTCAAACATTTGCACTAGCCACTTTACGTTACTCTGGCTAGCTGTTTCATAATGATTGAACAAAGTTGAAAAACGTTTTTCCAAATATGATTTAACTTTCTTACATAGCAAAATAACTTTGATCAACAAACCAGTTGTCAAAACCGGTCCAAGGTTGTTAATCAAGTCAATGAAGACAAAATGCTGAGGTTTAGCAGAGGACTCTAACACTAAAAAATTCAACAGCTGATTACAGGTTCTAATTAGCAGAAAATCATTAGTTAGCTGATCTTCATTTTGAGTCAGCGTGTGCTCTAACTGATCAGCAAGCAGTTTGTTGAATTTACGTTTCCCATAGGAAGGATCAATCGTGTCACAGAGATACTCATGCAGCTCGCGCTTAAAATCACCGAATTTAACTGACTGGTTACGCTCCAAAAAGTTTTGAGCCGTATCACGATAACTCCGGCCTTGATGAACTTTGCCAGAAAAATGATTGAGGGAAGTAACTAACTCGCGATCGCTCAGCAATGTTGGATTGCTGACTGGCTTCAGACGCTCTAATGCCTCTCGGTCAGAATGCATTTTCTTTAAGCGAGACTGACGCACTCGATACGTCACATAGTGGGACAGGTTTACTTCAAACTGCTGCTGTGCCTGCGCTTGCATAAGACGGATATGCTTATGATGCTCTTCAGGACTGCCTTCACTGACTAAACAGTACTCGTATAAGTAAGGATACCGCTGGATCAGATTTCCCAGCAGGTGACTTTCATTATTTTGCCGAGAGGTGCTGTCCATCAAGAGCGCTAAGCGCTTTAGAGTGAGGTATTGCTCGGTTTCGGTGAATTTTTTGACAACCTGGCGTAACTGCCGAATGTGACGAGTGCGAGTGTATTCGTTGACTGTTTGACAGGGTGTTTGCTCAAACAGATCAATCAACAATGGCACCGCATACTGTAGCTGTGAGTTACCTTGCCAACGGTTGACCAAAATATGACAGCAACGGTTCAGAATGAAGTGAAAATACTCTTCAATCCCCCGATCAGAAACGATGTGATCTAATGCTGCAACAACATCTTGGTCAGCATAACCAACACCATCAATAAACAGTGCATGAAACCGCTCAATCAAACGTTCAGGGGTCTCATACTCAGCAAAGGCAAGTAAGTGACCATAGAGCATCTGCTCTTGAGGGCTAATAGAACGGCTTGGATAGGCTACCCTTTGATTCACGGTACAAATGCCCCTCTTAGCGGCATTAATGGTGCGATTCGTATTTGATGACCCTGAAACGCCCAGACGATTCAATCGTGACTGTCGCGTTGATGATGGTAGAGACTAAAATGCTCACCTTACTAATGTAGCCAACTTACGTAGGCATGACGTCAGTTTTTACACTTGAAATACAGAGTCAATAAGTGCTTATCCCCTGGGGAAATACGGAAAATCAAACAGATTTCATAACACAGATTCAATCCATCTATACGAGGAGGCTGATAGATTGAGATCAAACACTTGATGAAGCCTATCAAACATTCCGTAGTTTTCAGGAAAATCAAATGTTTGAAAGAACAAAATACCGATGCCTATCTACATGTTTTATATTATTTTTACTTTATTGTAAAGTTATCTTCAAGAATCGTATGCTGTGTGGCTTAGAGATGTAAACAGACTATCTGTAAATTCCCTACTGGCTTATGCTTCGACAAGCTGCAATGAAGAGCAGCAGACCGCATTCATCAACGTGACCGTCACTCAACGTACTCAAGATCGGGGTATTGCCTTCAGCCTTGAGGGCTGGTCACACGATCTCGACAGGGCTACTCTGAATATCACCAACGTGAGTTCGATGAAAAACCAAAAATTCTAATTTTCGACTCAGATTTGGATAATAGACTGTGAGCGCATCAGGGTTTGAGGCCTTGCTCCCTCTG
>CAZLYS010000798.1:0-2722 GCA_964563415.1 uncultured Halomicronema sp. | reverse complement strand
TGGCGTTGTCGTGAAAGGCCAACATTGCCTGCCCCAACAGCCGATGACTCAGGGGTTCGGGAAAGTCATGCACGTCGCTGTTGGCCGTGAGTAAATAGTAGAGTTTGAGGGGCAGGGGCGATCGCCCAGTTTCACCCGGTTGGGTGCGCGGGGGCATATCGAGATTACGCCACGCGGCATTGACCTGAGTTTGGTATAAAAACAAGTTGATTTGATTGCCTTGGGTCTGAGTCCAGGCTTTGTCGAGGGGACAAGTGGTGACCTGCACCGCATCTTCGGGACTGTAGCGATTCAAATGTTGCTGGAGGAGGTGTCGCAACGTACTGGTGACCGCAGCGATCGCAAGGGCATTACTCATTGGGTGCCTCCTTGGGCCGAGGCCGAGTTCAAATATTGTTCCAGGCTGAGGGAACGAGAGGCCGTAGATTTTTGAGGCGCTGGCGTCGCCGGAGCCGGGGGCGTGGCCCGCACCTCAATGCGCCCAATAGAGACTTGCACCGTTGGTGGGGCGGGAGGGGGCGCTAATCCTGGTGAAATCGCTGGCGATTCTGGGACGGACTTGATGAGCGGACGCACGATTACAGGGCTCGGTGTCGTTCTCGCAGGTGGGTCACGCTCGGGTAAAACTGACCCCGGTAAGACCGTGGCAGCAGCAATGGGGGCGATCGCCGCCGTGGTTGGAGTTTCTACTGACCTGTCAATCTCAGCAGCGACCGTGGCGGCATGATCGGTGGGTTGCTGAAGCACAAGCCTGGGTGTTGGCTCCTCAGTGCGGAACGCTATGCGGAATTCCTCTGGCACTGACAGCAGCGGGGGCGTAGAGGGGGCTTCATTCCCGCCTGTTTGGACCGAGGGTTTAACGGGCGGGGTTGAGGCTGCGGTTGCTTCGGCAGCGACGGGCATTAAGGATTCATCAGACTGCGCAGCGCCAGCTTCACCCCAATCGGATACTACCGGTGGGGGCGATAAAAAAGCGGGGGCGATGGATTCAGTCGCGATCTCCGCAGGAATGGCCGCTGGTGGAGATGAAGATGCCGGGATGGGGGCTGATGGGAGCGTCGGTGCCGATGCTTTAGTGGCTTTCACAGGCGAGTCAGCCTGCTGGGAAGTTGGAGATAAGGGGACCGGCGGTAACTCGGCTGTAGCCTCTGAAGATTCTGAAGACTCTGAAAACTCTGATGTCAGGGGATTTGACGTGGGGGCAACAGGTGTTGCTGGAGCCGGTGATGGTGATGGGTTAAGGATTGACTGGGCCTGAGTTGACGGGGATTCAGCTGGTGGGGCTGGGGACAATGGCGCGATCGCCCGCCGCTGGATGGTCTCCCCTTTAACCGATGAGGTCGAGAGGTTGAGTTGCGATGAGCCCACATTGCCATGGTGTGGAGTCGAGTCATTATGGAATGGCATCTCTGCATCCAAGCTGATGGCAGGCGTCAGTGGCTCCGGATGCATTGCCGTTGAGGCCAGGCCCGATAGCTCGGACGGCGGCTCAAAGCGACTGGGCAAACGCGGGCGGATGCCGCCGCTTTCGGGTTGGGTGTGGCGACGAATGAGTTGAGTCAGATAACGGCTCATGGCACCCTCTCTAGATAACGTTGGCGGCGATAGGGTGTGAGATTCAAAATGTCTTGTTCACCCCAGCCATAGGCCCGCGCCAGACGATGAACCTGCTCCAAGGTGCGATTGGCCCACGCATCTAACTCGGCCCACAGAAAGGAGGCGATATCAAACGGAGATTGCCAAGTGTGTTGGCAATTCGGACAACTCAAGTCCAGTTGCACATCGGCTTGCGGATCGGCCTCAGCGATCGCGTCCATCACGGCTGCTGAGACATCGGCCGGGAGATCGGCAACGGCGATCGCCTCTCCCGCTTTTGTGGCGGCGATGACACATCGTTGCAGTAGTGCCTGTTCGGGATTGGTAAGGGCCGCGATGGCCGCGATGTCTTCACTCGTGGGCAGTCGTACGGTGAGCTCACAGCCATCGACCTCTACGGGCACGGCATCGGACATTGGCGCAGCCACCCGCAGATCGGCCACCGCCAGGGTGAATTCCAACCGATGTTGGCAAGCCGGACAAACGACCAGACTATGGAGCTGAGTCCCAAATAGGTGTTCTCGTAACGTGAAGAGATCCGCATCTCGCTGACCGATGGGGAATTGCGCCAGGACGGTGAGCGACTTTTTAGGATGCAGAGCGGTTAATAGCAACACCGCTCGCTGTATTGGAGACTGGACAAGTCCTTGTTCCCAAAGGGTTAGCAGATCTGAGGCTGATCGCGATTGCATCACTTCCATGCACCTTCCTGCAGCAGATAACTGTCCGCAAGTCTGTCTAACGTTATGCTCCGAAGCTGGTTGAGATTATCGTCAGAAGAGGTTTCTAACGGGCTGCCCACCGGCTTTTGCTAGCCCAACGGTTGAGGCAATTGGTTAAACTGCTGGTTCAGTAAAACTTTCCTCCGAAGGTTCTGTCACTTCGTAATCCCGTTCCCAACCTTCGTTTTCCAACTTGATTTGTTGAATGGCCACGCCGTTGCCGTTGGCATCAAGTTCTGGGAGCGCTTGAAACTCTGAAACCCAGCAGCGATAGACCTTGTAGGCGATCGCTAATTGTCCAGCTTCGTTGTAGACCTCAATCATGATGTCTTTCCGAAAATCGGCCAACGACACTTCCGAACCCAGCCCAGAGCCATAGTTCCAGACCTTGTTGGCCCACTGTT
>CAZLYS010000797.1:0-2732 GCA_964563415.1 uncultured Halomicronema sp. | reverse complement strand
TCATAGAAAAACCGACGAGGAAGACCAACCACGACATAATCAGGATGATCTTCTAACCAAGTCTGTAGCTGCTCGATGCCGACGATGTAGTTGTCGTAACGATAGCCCCCGCGCTTGCCCAAGCTCACCACCGTCATCGGCGGAATATCTTCTACCTGAACGTTCTGGGCAATCTCTTGAGGCACGATATCTAGACTGCGGTATAGAAAGGAAACGGTAGCCTCGCCTTCGGTGACCGACTCTGACTGCAGTGTGTCAGTGGGGTAGCGAGTCTCTACCGGAGCGGTCATGGAGATGTCGTTGCTGATGATGTGGTCAAATAGGGGTGAAAACCCTTGAGAAGGCGCGCTAGCAAGATTTCCCGTGATCTGCACCGTCGCAGCGCGATACTCAGGATATTGCTTGATTTCAATCACGCCATCCTCAGTCGGCGGTGGAAAGCCCTCTGGCAGGGGAGCCGAAACGGCACTGTACGCGCCCAAGAGCAGCGCGCCTGCTAACAACGCCCCGACTCCAACAAAGACCAGTCCCTTGCTTAGCTTCATTTCAATTTGCCCAAGGTCTCATGGACTTTCAGTGTAGACATTAACTTCAACAGTGTATGGCGTTAGATGTGCATCCCCCCTTCCTGACAACACGAAGATCACCGTTAATGCCAGGGATTAAGGGGAAAGGCTAAGGGCGATTAGCTACCTGCAGCAGATTGTCTTACATCAGTATCAAGTACCTGTGAATAACATACGTCCTTTCACGAGATACCTGATACGGGATCAGTGAGCAGACCCTAATGTCTTGTTACGCCAAGTATTTTGAGGAGACTTTAGAGGCTCCTTCGCTTTGGGTTAGGAGGCTAAATTGAGACTGAAGTGTTAGCTGGCCTAGTACATCGGAAATAATTTATAGTGGATTATAATTAATCTTAATATTGACATAGGAGGTTGGATCCCATGTCGATTCCTAGTCTCGCCCCAGCTTCTCAAATCAAAATATTCAAGTACTACAGTAATCATCAAGCTCATGAAGCCATCATGCACAACAATGTGATCATGAAACTGGCTAAAGTTCTCCCTTCAGACATGCGAGATGAGGCTTATCATGTTGCCCATTCTCTTAGTCAGCGTTATCCAACAGTTTTGTCTCCTGCTGACGATGTTTATCGTGTTTGGGTAGATATCCGATGTCCCGATGAATTCAATCTGTCGATGTCATTCTGACGCTGGATTCTGAGGCTTATCTGCTGCTAATCAGCTCATCTTGAATGGCGTGATGGAAATTTGGAAACAGGTTAGCTGTGACCAGGAATTAACCATTGGTTCTGTTCCTGAATCCTTCATTGCTAAAGCACCCACCATTAAGCCTCAGCTTCAATTGCAGTTTAAGAAAGCTGACAGTAAGGGCAGTAGTCGCTAGCATGTGACGATACCTCACTTTAATCCAGCATTTAAGGACACCTTAGAACCCTTTAGCTATGAAAGAGGGGATATCAGGTGTGTCTATACGCTTACGGACAATACGAAGATCATTGTCAACGCTAGGGATAAAGGTGAGGGACTGAGAGCGATTAGTTACCTACAGCAGTTTGTACTTCCTCAATACCAAGTACCTGTGAATAGCACGTCATTTCACGAGATACCTAACAGGGGAATCGCTAAACAGACTCTAGTGTCCTGCTATGCCAAGTATTTTGAGGGGACTTTGGAAGCTCCCCCGCTTTGGACTCGTAAGATTTCCTAGACTCTCTCAGTTGTAGTAGAAAGTTCTATTAATTACTCACTAATAGAAAGTCTTAGTAGAAATTAACTCGGCACAATAAAACCCCTCACTTTATGGGTAAGGGGCTGTTGTTCATCTCAACTTTTAAGGACACTTAAACGAACGCTTTCTTTTTCAGTGCACCACCCGCAGCAACAGCACCGATGGTTAACAGGCCCAACATGGAAGCGGGTTCAGGTACGGATTCGACTGGTTTTTCAATGGCAACAAAGCTACAGGTAGTTTCTCCGTTGTTACACTCATCAGCAGTAAGTAAGGCAGACAGTGTGATACTGTTTGCTTCACCGAGGACATCTGCGGACAAAGTACCAGCTAGCAGATCTTGCATACCCACCAAGGAAGTTGTTCCGTCGATGACTTCAGACCCACCTTCGAAACCAAAACTTGTCCCACCAAAGCCTAAAGAGACCTCACTACCGTCGAGTGCAAAGAAGCTGTTGGCATCAGTTACGGTATCAAAATCATAAGAAGTAATACCATCGGTGAAAGTAGCCATGAGATTGCTCAAGTTCCTGACTTTCCCATCTGCACCTAAATCACCATCAACCATGCCAGTCAGTTGAAAAAAGTCATCCGAGGATCTAAAGTTCCACTCAAAATTGAAGGAAGCGGCATCTGCGCTCCCAGCGAATCCCACTCCTAAAGCTGCGGCTCCAGCCAGCCCGATCATCGTTTGCTTAAACATAGTTTTTTCCAAAAAACTGCAGTACGTATACGTGTGTCTAATAGATGCTCTTGTAAAGTTGACACCTCATGTCGTACATATACCTAGTCGTGGATGACTATGAAATCCGTGCATGGCAGATCTTTTCCTGCGCTTCATAAAGAAACGAGGATGTAGCATTTCCTCTATTCTTCCAGGCATTCCCCCTAGTTCTAATGCGAGTCGTAATAGAACCCTACAACTCAGGCACATCGAGGTTAGGATTCCTGCCTGCGTAATGCCGATAGATCATCTC
>CAZLYS010000796.1:0-2736 GCA_964563415.1 uncultured Halomicronema sp. | reverse complement strand
GTGCGACCGTTTCTTGGGTAGCGACTCAATTCATCCCAAACATCAGCAACGCCCACCATTTTAGCAATCAAGGGAGATCGCCCACAGTACTACCTACAGGGGAGAGTTAAAAGGAGCATACCTATTAAGGTGTGTATTTTTGTACACATATTGCCTGAGTGATTGGCCTAGAATAGAAGCAAACAAAATCTGACTTTATAAACTAGAGAGTTAGAACAGTTTGGGAGGTATTGCTGATGTTGGTTGTCATGATGAAAGATCAACTCCTTGCCCCTAATTCTGTCTGCCAAACCTGTCTGATGGCTGACCAAGAGGGGCAACCACGCTTCCACCATGGACGGTTAACCTGTGGACGCTCCCTTAATAATCGGCAGGATGGACAACCCAGGCAATACGAGTGCCAGATGGGATTCAAAATTGCTGACATTGGTTAGTCAAGTCTGGCAAAATCAAATTTCATTGAGGCAAAATCGGCAGCGGTTTCGGACCTCTGCTGATTTGTCAGTTAGCATAGATATCGTTATTCGTTCGCGGAGGCTGAGCACCCCTAATGACTTGGCGTGGTACTACAACAGCACAAGATCGTTTTTTCGCCTGTTTGCCTTACTTACTTCCCCTAGTCGAAGTCTCTTTGCTAGGTATGTCTTTTGCCGTTAGGTCTGGCATTGGGTTATTTGCACAGTTTCCTGCTTTAGGGCTGATTTTGGTGCCCCTTAGTCCACTGATCCGAATCTACACCGGGTTTCCGTTTGCTGGGCTGATCGTCTTTATCCTGTTGCTGACGCTAGTGGTTCGCAACACCAACATCAGCCACTTTATCCGCTTCAATACGATGCAAGCTATCTTGCTGGATATTTTGCTGATTTTGGGGCAAATCATTCTAAGTATGGTGTTGGTACCGACTCTAGGCACCGGGCTGTTTGTCGACACCATTTTGAACGTTGTTTTGCTGGGCATCTTAAGCGCGATTGTATTCTCGGTGGTGCAAACCATCCGGGGCGAGTATGCCGAAATCCCGACCCTATCGGAAGCAGTTTACATGCAGGTACGCTAGGCTTCCTGGCTATTATTAGCCCGCTGTCTAAAGTTGAGAAAGTCTCTTGAAACAAGGGGCTTTCTTTGCTTTAAAGGCTTTGACACTACCGTTCCCCCTCAACAAGGCTCACTTACCAGCTCTGAGATTCCATGGACTCCATCGATTCGCCTGAGTCCATGGAGTCCATAGAGAGGAGCTGCGCTGGTACCGGCCTAGCCTGCACTGGGTTTTCGAGGGAGCCAATGCCCTCAATTTCGACGCGCACGCGATCGCCAATTGCTAATGGGCCGACACCTGCTGGGGTACCGGTTAACACCACATCTCCCGGCAACAAGGTCATCACCTGGCTAATGTAGGCTACCAGCGCCTCAGGGGAAAAGATCATATCGCTGATTTCACCCACTTGCACCGGCTCAGGTTGTTCATTCAAAAACGTTTGTACCTTAGCGGATGGATTCAGTTCTCGGACGATCCATGGACCGAGGGGGCAAAACGTATCAAAGCCTTTGGCGCGAATCCATTGGCGATCGCGGGCCTGTAAATCTCGGGCGGTCACATCATTGGCAATGGTATAACCCCAGATCCGGTCTTGAGCCATCGCTTCATTACAGTCAATGCAGCGATCGCCAATCACCAGCGCCAACTCCCCTTCATAGTCCACCCGCTGAGACTGAGGTGGGTACAAGATCGGCGTCTCTGCCGCAATCACAGCGGTCGAGGGCTTCATAAATAGCAGGGGTTCAGCTGGTAGCTCGCCTCCCATTTCTGCGGCATGCTTAGCATAGTTTTTGCCCACCGCAATAATCTTTGATGGCGCACAGGGAGCGAGTAACTGATAGTTATCAGCCTCTAACACCGTCTCAGTGACTTCCCCTTGCAGCCAAGGTGGCGCATCCAGAACCCTTACACTGCGGTCAGACTGCAGCAAGCCATAGTGGAGAGGGCCAGCTTGTGATTGCACTCGAACGTACCGTTGCGCCATGGATTCCTTCAAATACTGGTATGATTGTAGATCCTTGCCTTTTAGTCGGTTCCCCAGCGCTATCTAAGTTGAAAGGGTTGCCTGAGGCCATTTATACCGGGAAAGGCCATTTGTCCACAAGGAGCACGTCTATGAAAAATATGATGTACGAGACGATGTACATTCTGCGGCCCGATATTCAAGAAGAGGTTGTAGACACTGAGATCGCGCGCTATCAAGAAATTTTGCAAGAACAGGGCGCGTCCATTCTCGAAACGCAGCATCGCGGCAAGCGTCGATTAGCCTACGAGATTCAAAATCATCGCGAAGGCATCTACATTCAGATGAACTATCAGGGGCCTGGCAATGCCGTGTCCCCGATGGAGCGAGCAATGCGGCTAAGTGAGAATGTGATTCGCTATTTGACCCTTAAGGTACCCCTCACAGAAGATTTCTCTGAGGGCGATAGCCTACCGGCAGCAGAAGTAGTAGGTGCTTCCCCTTCAGCACCGCCTCCCGGAGCAGCCTAAATTTTAGATAGCCTGTCGCTAAGTCATATTCATTGAGCGATCGCCGCGGCTGTTGATATCGAGAAACAGCAGCGGCGATTTTGCTACGTCTCAATCCTGATATCTCAACCCTGGCAAGGCGATCAATCATTACACTCCCAGACGTTTCCTAATTGTTGTTATACCGATTCTCTAAAATCCAGCTACACATCTTCCCCCTTCGCCCCCTT
>CAZLYS010000795.1:0-2740 GCA_964563415.1 uncultured Halomicronema sp. | reverse complement strand
CTGAAGCCAGTAGGCGACCCAGATGCTCGCGACTGGTGGTGACAGAAATGTCAAAGTGTTGGGCAGGCAGGCCCCCAAGCAGACCAATAATGTTGTGTTCCATCGCCTGCATCACATCTGATGACACAGGACGAGATAACTGGGCTACAGTCTCGGGTGACATCGCCTGAACGTAATCTAGAAGCGCATTACCGCCCCCTTTCTCGTTGTCCCAAAAGGTTGGAGTTTGGCCTGACGAGTTGTTCACGATAATTACCTCAATCGGCTAGCGACAGACTAACTGCGTCAACAAAAGTGAGTAACGTTTTCGTCTGTAACAGTGGTTTTAATGTAACAAGCAGTAAATTCACAGTGGGTAGGTAGAACCGTACCGTAATCGGTATGGGTAACTTCCCCAGCAGTTCTTAACTGTTGCGATTATCACTAACTTTCCCTCCAACTATGCAGGATCAACAAAACCACGAGTACCGTAGTTGCTGTGTCACAGGCGACTAACTACCAAGTGGGATCCACATATAGGTTGATGGTTAATTCAGTTTGGCCAGGGGGTACCGCGCTAATGCAGGAACAAATCGGCTCCTCTTGGCCTTCAATTTCGACTTCACAGGCGTGGCACGACCCCATCAGACACCCAGTGGGAATCGTAATCCCGGCACGTTCTGCCACCTTTAGCAGGGGTTCACCCACTTCAGCGTTGACAGAGACATTGTCAGGGACAAATTTGATTTTCACCGTCATGTCAGCGATCACCCTCTGCAAACTCAAATATCTGTACTAACCGACTCAATATCCACCACGGCTGACTCAGCCAGTACCGTTTCTAAAAACAGCCTGAACATCAAAATCGCTTAGCTTTGAGAGACTTCGCGGGGCTGTTTCAGCATTTCAACCAGGACATGGTGAGCCTCTTTCGCACTCTCTAAAGGGTGATCAAAAGGAATCCGCAGGGGCGTCTGGGTGCCATCCACATCAGCGACCAAATTCATCCCCGCAGAGTCAATGGATGCCATCTGGGCAGCGGTCGCCGACTCAGCTTGCCCGTAAAACTTGGCATACATCAGGACGGCATCCGCATGGTCGTCGTTCATATGTTTGCAGATGCGATCGCTCACTGCAGCAGTAATAGGCTCTGACATGATAGATCTCGTAATATGACGTTCACGAATGGACACAATTGCTGTCTCGATGATACCGCCTTTGCCCGATAACGCTCAGCATCCCTGGCCATCTGGCCATGTCTTTCAGAGTCCAGGAGCGCATCTGACCTACCGAGTCGTGGGGCCTTGCTGCCGTCTTTATGACCGCGAGCAATTGCCCTGGCCCTGTTGTCGTTTGCAGTGGCACAGCAAAGAACCGAGTTGGCGACGTATTGGTCGGCGCTTTGTCCCCGATATGGCGACTCGTAAGTTTCCGTCCTACTGCGTTGAAATTTTGGGCTTGAGCGGTAGTGAGCCTTTTGTGACAACGCTTTATACAAACCGTCTCTCCAGTGCAGAACAGAATTGGTGGTACACCAAACGGCCAGCGGCAGCCTTGCCGACCTTAGAAGCGTTCACGGCGAGCGCGAGCAAAAAGTAAATCGGAACGTGTCACAATCAATGCTGGGCTGATTCAGGACATCAATCAAAGGAATTCAACTGTGAAATTTGCATTCATCATTGACCCCATTCAGCAATTAGATCCTGGTCATGACACCAGTGTGGCATTGATGGAAGCAGCCCAAGCTGGAGGGCATGAGGTGTGGGTGACCCAGGCCGAAGGCCTAGGAGTCGAAATGGGGCGAGCGATGTCACGGATGCAACCCGTGACGCTAAAACCTGTAACCCTGGGTGATGACAAACTCTGGATTGCGGACAAAGAGTGGTATACCTTGGGCGAGCCCGTTTATCAGCCGCTTGAAACGATGGATGTGGTGATGATGCGGACGGATCCGCCAGTCACCATTCCCTATCTCTACACGACCTACGTACTGGACTATGTTGACCCCACCAAGACGCTGGTGATGAATTCGCCCCAGGGGTTACGAGCCGCTAACGAAAAGATGTATGCCTTGCAGTTTACCCAGGCCATTCCAGAAACGATTGTGAGTCGGGATAAAGAGGTGATTCGCCAAACGGTGGAACGTTGGGGGCGAGCAGTATTGAAGCCGTTGGGAGGTAAGGCCGGTGAGGGCATTTTGTTTTTAGAGCAGGGCGATCGCAACCTGAATTCAATAATTGAAATCAGTACCCAGCAAGGGCGGGAGCCGGTCATGATCCAGACCTATCTGCCAGCTGCTAAGGATGGAGATAAGCGAATTATTCTGCTTGATGGTGATCCGATTGGCGCGGTAAATCGCATTCCAACGGGCAATGAGTTTCGCGGCAACATGGCGGTCGGGGGGCGAGTCGCCCAGGTGGAGATTACTGCTCGTGAGCGCGAAATCTGTACTCAACTGGCCCCCACTCTCCGCCGAGATGGCTTGATTTTTGTCGGCATTGACATCATTGGCGGTTACCTGACCGAAGTGAATGTCACGAGCCCAACCGGGATTCGCGAAATTGATCGCCTCGATAATGTTCGCTTGGGCAAACAAGTTATGGAATGGATACAGAACACACTGACAAAGAGGCTGTAAGCAGCGGCATTGCTGAATCGAAGTATGAATCCGGCATTTGAGGCGCCGCGGGCAAGATGCCCGCTCTCCTCTCTCGACGGGGGTCAGCCCATATTATTCTTCTCGCCAGTGATTCAATTCATA
>CAZLYS010000794.1:0-2740 GCA_964563415.1 uncultured Halomicronema sp. | reverse complement strand
TCGCTTTTACGATCCCACTCAACTGTCTAATGTGGGGGTTTTTAGCAATCCCTGTAAGCGCCTCAGAAAACTTTATCGAACTCTGCACACAGCGGGAACAACAACCTCCAGAGACACAACAAACGATGGAAGCATTGTTGTCAACTAGTGGCACTACAGACTGCCGAGAGGCAAGTGTGATTCTGAGCGATCGTACTCTTTTAGATTTAACCAATCAAGGCATTCGTGATCTAGATCTATTAGCTAATTTTCCACAAATCACTAGCCTGTATTTAGGTCAAAATCAGATTTCTGATCTGGCACCTCTGGCACAATTATCTAATCTGACTGAACTCTATTTGCTCGAAAATAACATCACCGATTTGCGTGCTCTCGTCTCTCTGCAAGATTTACAAACTCTACACATTGATAATAACTCGGTTCAGAATTTGAATCCGTTAGCAGAGATGCGATCACTCACAAAACTCTATGCCAATAATAATCAGATCATCTCTTTAGAAGCATTATCAAGTTTGTCAACCTTAACTGAGCTCTCTCTAGCAAATAACCGAGTTTCAGTTATTAATTCAATTACAGCCTTAGACCAGCTAACGTATTTAAATTTGGGTGGCAATCGTCTTGACAACATTCAGGATTTAGCGACCTTTGCTAATCTCAGTGAACTCGATTTGAGCGGCAATAACCTCACCGATCTCGCCGCCCTCTCTACCTTGTCAGTGCTGAATCAGCTCGATTTACGCGATAACCCCCTACCGACCAAGGACTGTCCGATTTTGCCAACAACGGTCTGTGTCTTTAGCGATGGGGCTGCCGAACTGTACAGCCAAGGCCGAGACCAGTTTGCCGCTGGGGAGTTCTTGACGGCTATCGAGACATTTAAATCGGCCCTGACTGTTTATCAAACCGAGCGTGATCGCCTGCGAGAAAGTGATGCCTTAGACCAGATTGGCAACACTTATGATGCCTTGGGCCAATTTGCCAATGCCCTCGACTTTTATCAACAGGCCGCCATCGTGCGAGAACAAAGCGGCGATCGCCAGGGCACGAGCGAATCGCTGACTAATTTGGGGATTACCTACCTACGTTTGGGGCAAACTGCGCGTGCCCAAGAAACGTTAACCCAAGCCTTAAATATTTATCAGTCGCTTACGCCCCGCGATCGCAGTTGGCAACGCCCTGAACCCCGCGAGGGAAGAATTCTAGAAGGCTTGGCTCTAGCAGCCCAACAATTAGATGCCTTACCAGCGGCTTTAGGATTTGCCAAACTCAGTCTGGCAGACTACCGGCGCGGCAGTGACCGGGCCGGAGAGGTCACCGCCATGGTGCGAGTAGGGACTAGCTACTTAGCATTAGACAACTTGGTTAAAGCCCGAACGTATCTGGATAAAGCTCTAGAACTGAGCGAACGCCAACGCGATCGCGCTGGCAAGGCTCGCAGTCTTAAAGCCTTGGGCGATTGGGCCGTGAAAAATAGTGAGCCCGCAACCGCGCTAGAGCGCTATGAAGCTGCATTGACCCTTTATCGAGAGCTGGGGGATATCGCCAACGAAGGGGCCACCTTGAATGCCATTGGCGCGCTCCAACTGCAACTCGACCAACCGGAACAGGCGGCTGTTGCTCTATTCCAAACGGTGGAGCTGTGGGAGTCATTGCGTCCTGGTCTCACAGACGAAAACAAAATTTCTTTAGCAGACACCCAAGCCAAGACCTATCAACTGTTACAGCGATCGCTGATTGCCCTCAACGACATTCCGGCCAGTTTGGAAATCTCAGAACGGGGGCGTGCCCGAGCGTTTACCGAGTTGCTAGCCCATCGACTCTCGCTGCAAGGTAAGTCAGTGCCCCCCGATCAGCTAAAGCCACCCAGTGCTGAGCACATTCGCCAGGTGGCCCAAACCCAAAATGCGACGCTGGTGGAATATGCGATCGTCGGCGAAGACTTGTACATCTGGGTGATCCAGCCAAATGGTGACATTCAGTTCACCCGTCAACCGCTTGCCGATCAACCCCTGAGTCGTTGGGTGGCGGATAGCCGTGCCGCCCTCAACATTCCCACACGAGGGATCGCCATTGAAGCCGCCATTGGCGACTCCACCCCAGAAATGGCTGCGGCCAGCAATAATCTGCAGCAGCTTCATGAGCTGTTGATTGAGCCGATCACTGACTTTTTGCCCACAGCTGTGGATGAAACCGTCATCATCGTTCCGCAAGGAGAGCTATTTCTGGTGCCGTTTCCGGCATTACTAGACGATAACGGTGTGGCCTTACTCGACAAGCACCCTTTGCTATTTGCTCCAGCCATCAGCCTGTTAACCCTCGACGCACCTGCCCTCTCGGGAAAACCCGAAACGCTCTCGGCAGTCGTGGTGGGTAACCCTGACATGCCGCTGCTACCCGGTACTGATGAACTGCTTCCCCCCTTACAGGGAGCGGAATCCGAAGCGCGGGCGATCGCTGACTTGCTCAATGTGCAACCACTCATCGGCACAGCCGCGACAAAAACCGCCGTCCTGGAGGAATTACCAAAAGCCGACATCATTCACCTAGCAACCCACGGTTTGCTAGAAGACTTAGGGACGGGCGTACCAGGGGTACTAGCCTTGGCCCCAACAGATGAGGATACTGGCTATCTAACCGCTGCAGAAATTTTGGAATTGCCGCTGACTGCCCAGCTTGCCGTCCTCAGTGCTTGCGATACTGGACAAGGCGACATCACCGGTGATGGTGTGGTGGGGTTGTC
>CAZLYS010000793.1:0-2745 GCA_964563415.1 uncultured Halomicronema sp. | reverse complement strand
TCAGACGGCGATTACTCACCTCAACCAAGGGAGCATGCTCGCCTTGATTGCCCAGCTGCCTACTGAGCACGACGAAGTTGCTCAATTGCTCGAAGAAAAAGTCCACGATTTTGACTATGAACTCTTACTTAATCTGACTCAGAGGGTATTAGACGCCTGATATAGCAGAATGCGGAATGCGGAATGCGGAGGTCGGAATGCGGAATTTTAATGCTTGTTCGATCTTTATTTCAGCCACCCAGGATGACCTGATCAAACTGCAGCTTGCTATATCGCAGAATGCAGAGTACCCAGGGTGAAGAGCAAATCCTTGCAAAATCAAATCGGTTTAACGAAAGTTCTGATGATGCCACAGTTCTTTGCCTCATCGCCTGCGGTTCTGATTGCGATCGCTGTTCCGAAAGGCCATTCACTGCAGCATCAAGATGCGAGCCTTCGGTGGCGAACGGGCCGATCAGTTAGACATTTCAATCAGCGCTGATCGGCCCGATTTACCAGCATTACAGGGGTTGAGCACTCACTTGATCAGGCAAATAATCGGCACCCGATTTAGTAGCACAAAAGCCCATCCAATCAATCGTCTGTCCTGGCTGAATCACCCTGCCCCAATTGGGGGGGACAACGGTGTATTGAGTGCCCTGGCGCTGGTAGTCACCGTTCCAACTGTTACGGATCGTCGCTTGATTCATTTGAAAGCGCAGTTGCCAATTCTGGGTGGGGGATGAGCCCGCGTTGGTGACGCGGAAGTTAAGACAGAATCCATCTTGCCAGTCGGATTGGAGATTGACCGTCGATTGTAACTGTGACTGCCCAGTGAGGGGCGGCAGCGGCTCCGGAGTCGGTGTGGGCGTGGGTTCCGGAATGGGGGTCGGTGTTGGTTCCGGTGTTGGTGTTGGTTCCGGAGTGGGGGTAGGCGTCGGGGTGGGTTCTGGAGCGGGAATAGAACCCGGGGTAGGATAAAACGCGACCGCATTAGATGTCAGCGTGGTGCTGAGTAAGGCTTGTTTGGGTTGATGAATGGAGCGCCAATCATCTTGCAGAATGCCGCCCGTATCGCCACTATTAGGATTCCAACTCCAGTAGGTAAAGTTGAGATCTTTCTGGTCAATGAAATCGACTAGTTGCCGTTGCCAGATGCCTTCTTTTGAGCTGCTATCAACCTGTCGCCCGCCAAATTCGCCAATCAAGATCGGGGCAATTCCTTCATCGGCAATATATTGGAAGCCGATTTGCCAGCGGCTCAACAGATTTTGTGGAAACCCTGGTTCATTAAACCAGGGCTGGTCATAGACGCCAGGGCCGTACTCGTGGGGCGAATAGACCAACTGACTCGGCTGAGACAAGCGAACGGGATAGTCTCTGACGCCTTCTAAATTGCCGCCCCACCAATGGGTGAGCTGTTGACCAGGCACATTGTTCTGCACCCCCTCGACGACAATCAACCAATCAGGATTGATGGCCAGAATGGCATTCCCGGCACGTTCGGCGGCTAGTCGCCAGTCAGTCGCGCGATCGCCCGTGCCCCAACTAGCCCGACCATGGGGTTCATTCTTGAGATCAGCGCCGATCACATTGCCCTGATTGCGATAGCGCTGGGCCAGCAGTTCCCACGTGCCAATCCAGTCTGCTTCAGTAAAGCCATCCCCATACCAAAGTTCGGGAATGCTACTGTCATTCAGGCGATGACTATCTAGCAGAATCCATAATCCCTGGCGGGCGGCTTCTTGAACCACCAGATCCATCACCTGCAAGGGCGTCTTGCCTTGCAAATCACGGTTGCTACCAATGCCAAAATTCACCCCAGAGATATTTTGAGAGCGGAGCGACTGCACCGAAAAGGGAAGGCGAATCGTGTTGTATCCCAACCCCTTAATCTGCTGCAGCATCTCTTTGTAATCCCGTGCCCAGAGACCGTGGGGCGTATGGGTTTCCGTCTCTATGCCAAACCAGTTAACCCCCCGCAGCAAAACGGTCTGGCCTTGGCGATCGATAATGCGTGCCCCCTGAGTAGAAAGGGGAGGCATTGCCGTCGCGCTGGCTGCCTGGGTAGGGATGTGAGGCAGCGTGACCAAATTAAGGATTAGCACCAGGCATAGGCTCAGGCAAAAATAGAGCCCATGACGAAGTGCACAAAAGGAGATCGTGTGAGGTCGCTTCATAGATGTTCGGTTGTTTAATCAATGGCGGTGGAGCCACAACTGTATAGCGTGCCGCATCCGCCATCAGTTGGGGGCGTAACTGATGACGAACTCAAAATGGGCGGAATGCACTTTCCAAGCTGCTTTATGGCTCGGCAAATTTCAGCTGTGAGGACAGATGCAACCGTTGTCCTTTTAAAAACTCTTGTGCTTGAGCCGACCACTCTGTAAGAGTAGCTCTCGACCGATGATAGAGTTGACGATCTTTATTCAGGTTTGCTCCCAAAACGGTCGAAATAGTGCCAATTCATTCCTTCTTAACGATACGCCAAGCATCGAATCGGGGGAGATTGCTCCAGATTATGGTCATGGCCTTTGACGAGGCAGGCTTCGTAGCCGATATCAAAATTGTTTAGCGTCCTCGAAAGTTGATCTTACGAATTTGAATGACCAGAATGGACGTCCACTCTGGTACCAAATCGGCCCTTAACCCTAGAAGTAGCGGCAAAATAAAAAGAGGTAAATGCAACAGTCTTCAGCCTGATACTAAGTATTGTTTAGCGTCCTCGAAAGTTGATCTTACGAATTTGAATGACCAGAATGGACG
>CAZLYS010000792.1:1215-2747 GCA_964563415.1 uncultured Halomicronema sp. | reverse complement strand
AGCGATGTGCCGGAACGGTCCATCTTAGGGACTTGAATGACCGCTGAGAGCACTCGGCCGGGCAAATGCCGGCGCCCCCGCCGTGCCCATTCCGGGCCCAAGGGCGGAAGCCTCGATGCAAGGGTCGGTTCGGAACGACGATCAGGGGACTCCCTTAGTCGGGCAAAATGCTCAGCGGTGAGCGTTGCGAGCTCGCGTGCCACGCACCCCGCCGCCGGAACGAAAGACGCACGCCGACGGAGACCTGTCGACGTGCGTCCGGGCCAGGCGCGATGCGCCCGGCCATCACACTGTGTTCGTGAACCGGCTCAGACGCCGAAGGTCAGCACCAGCGAGTTCGTGAAGTTCAGGTTCAGGATCGCCGGACGGTTGATCGGGTCGATGATGAAGCCCTGGCTGACGAGCTGGAAACCGATGATGTTCGGGTCGTTCGGGATCGCGACGCTGAACACGCCACCCGGAGCCAGGGTGCCGATGATCTCGGTCGACAAGTCGACATAGATGAAGCAGCCCTCGTAGCCGGACAGCGGGAAGGTCGCGCCGAGGTCCAGGAAGCCCGGCAGACCGATCAGGATCAGGTCCGCGATCGAGTCCGGGTTGTTCGAGATCTGCAGGTCGAGGGTCGCGCCGATCGCCGGCGAGGTGAGCGCCGTGAGGACCGGGCCATCCGGGCCGTTCAGGTCGTTGAAGTCCGGCACACCCGCATCGAAGAACTCGTAGACCTCCGAGACACCGCCAGACATCACACCCTGGTTCAGGTCGCTCTCACCCGGGTCCATCGCACCACCACCGGCCGAGACGCCGACGAGGAAGTTGCTGCCCGCGCCGAGATCGAGGCTCCGGAAGCAGAAGACGATCGAGTCATCGCTGCGCAGCTGGATCTGGAACGTGTTCGCGTTGCTCGCGCCGAACTCCGGGACGTTCTCCCAGGTGACTGCACAGCCATACGCCGTCGAGGTGAAGTAGACCTCGCCACCGTTGTTCGGGCTGAAGTCCGCGGCCGCGGCGATCGACGCCGACTCGCTGAGCAGCTCGCCGACCGAGAGGTTGAAGTCCGAGCTCTCGCCGGCTGCGGCATCGGAGATGCGGCCGTTCGAGTCGATCCGGATGTCGGTCGGCAGGCCACCGCCAGGCATCGTGAACGCGAAGCCGAGGGCCTGGTCCGAGGTGTCGTCGTCGCCGAGTCCGAGTGCGGTACCACCGGCGTAGCCGAGATCGAACGAACCACCGACGGCCACGTCGTAGCCGCCACTGCCGTCCGGCGTGAAGGTCAGGTTCGGGCCGGCGCAGCCGGGCTGACCGAACGCCGCGTTCGCGATCGTCGGGACCGAGGTCGCGACGTTGTAGCCACCCGAGCCATCCGGGCTGAACGACAGCGTCGCTCCGGCGAGGTCGACGTCACCGCCGAAGAACTGCTCGTAGACGGTCGGATCACCGGCCGACATCACGCCGGCGCTGAGATCCGCAGCGCCCGGGTCGACCGCACCACCACCCTGCGAGCAGCCGACGAGGAAGTCGTTGCCGGCAGGCAG
>CAZLYS010000792.1:0-1205 GCA_964563415.1 uncultured Halomicronema sp. | reverse complement strand
AAGTCGCCACTCGGGAACAGCTCGAGCTGCGCGTTGATGATCGCACTACCACCGAAGGTCGGTGCGTTCACCCAGGTGACCAGCGCGGAAGTCCCGAGGTCGTTGAAGAACAGTCCGTCGCTCATCGACAGCACGGCGTTCGGGGAGAGGTCGTCCCAGACGACGGCGATCTGGCTCGAGTCGCTGAGCAGCTCCCCGACCGACTCGCTGAAGTCCGAAAGCTCGAGCGCGTCGTAGACGACACGACCGTTCGAGTCGACGAAGAGTGCCGTGTGGCTCGTTCCGTCCGGGAACGTGAACGGGAACGACAGGGTGACCGGGACCATCTGGTCGTCACCGGCCATCAAGTTGGCACCGACGGCCGGGTTGATCTGCGCGAACGCGGTCGGGCAGACGAGGGCCGCAGCCAGTAGCGAGAGAGAGCGGATGTTCATCAGAGGTTGGGAGGCTTGCTCCGTTGGGGCGAGTGGAGGAACCCTCGGATCCGATCGAGAAGGAACGGAAGAGCGGATCTGAGGGAACGCTTGATCCTGGGTGGATCCAGCCAGGAGGGACGCTTGAGGATTGCCCAGAGGTTCCCTGCCCCCCTACACGCCACCTGAACGGCCTCCCGATTCGCCGCTGCGAACGAGGTCCGGCCTCCAAAGGCCGTGTCTCAAACTCGCACACGAGCTTCGTGGGGAGCCCACTCGACGGGACCGGACACTGCCCCGAATTGAAGACGCACGCCCACGGATCACCGCGGCGTGCGTCGGGCCGGGCACTGCGTGCCCGGCGTCTCGGCTGTGGATCAGGGTCCGATCAGACGCCGATTTCGATGTCCAGCGAGTTCGAGAAGTTGAGGTTCAGAACCTGCGGGCGGTTGACCGGATCGATGACGAGGCCCTGGCCGACCAGCTGGAAACCGATCAGGGCACCGTCGTTCGGGATCGGCAGGCTGTACACGCCGCCCGGAGCCAGAACACCGACCAGGTCGGTCGCGAGGTCCACGTAGGTGAAGCAGCCGTCGTAACCTGCGCCCGGGAACACGGCGCCGACATCGAGGAAGCTCGGGAAGCCGACCAGGATGAAGTCGCCGATCGAGTCCGGGGCGTTCGAGAGTTGCAGATCGAAGCTCGTGCCGATCGACGGCGTGGTCAAGGCCGAGAGGACCGGACTATCGACATTCAGGTCGTTGACGTCCGTGGGCAGGTCGAACAACTCGT
>CAZLYS010000791.1:0-2753 GCA_964563415.1 uncultured Halomicronema sp. | reverse complement strand
GGGAGGTCCCGGTCTCTGTAGACTGGAGTCACTGGGCAACCCTGTTTCGCGCCAACATGAACATCACGCTGGAGCGGTACGACCCCCCGGTAGCGTGGCTGCGAGCGTTTGCGTTGTGGTTCAACGCCCACAAGAACGCCGACCGAGAGCGCGCTATCCTGATGCTCCTGGTGGGGGTGACCGCAACGGAGCAGGGGTTGTACGTCAACAATCACGAGTTCATCTTTGGCGAGAAACATCCGTCCGACTACAGCAACCCCTTCTTGCAGAAGATCAATGGGATCGTTCACGCACAGTATCGTCGTATCCACTATGGTCCCGCGGCAACCTATTTAAGTCCAAGTGACGAGACCGATGACTCCCTCTCACCCATGCCATCCCCGCGTCGAAGGATGTAGTTTTCCCGCTTGCGTGTATCATAAGAATAAAATAAGTTAAGTGAGGGTTGCTCAGTAGCGACGAGTGCATACCGCACACCATTGTTTGGTACGCATGTCGAGACGGCCACGGCGCCCGTCCCTCTTCTCTCGACACCGCACAAAGGAGTTCCAGGAGACGCGCGTGATTCCCCCGGAAGAGCAGATTGCGATCGAGTTGACCGAAACGCGCGATGCCCTGAAAACCAATCTCGATGGATTACTTGCACGCAGCGAGCAACTGGATACGCTAGATCTGACTACCAATGAGGTGCACTTTAAGGCCCAAGAGTTTCGCGAGGCCGCCGAGGAGCTCCACACAGAGATGCGCTGGCGGCTGCGACGGCCTTGGGTGATTCTGGGCGTGGCCCTGCTCCTCATCGCGCTCGGTGTGGGGATCTACATCTTGTACGTAGCATGTGACGATAGTTTTGATCTCGTTACATGTTTCGGCGGCACCGATAGCTCCACCGCCCCTGCCCCTGCCCCGGAGCACAACAGCACTACGTCAGACGAACCCTTTTAGCATGGTGCGGGGTTATGAGCTTGGTTCACCCGATTGCCGTTTTGATAATACATGACTTCTTGTCACAATCCTATTCGCGTCCCCTTGCCCATGTCATGGATCGAGACGTGGAGGCGCTGAGCACCGTCTACGGGACCATCAAGCACCGAAACGCCGAGGGGAAATACGAAATGATCAACGAGGAGAGCGGTCGGCATCACGATGCCACCGAGAATACCCAACGGCGCATGCTGAAGGAGTTAAAGACGATCAAGACGACGCTGATTGTCATTGCCATCCTGCTGGGGTTGTTCGTGGTGGGTGCCTTTATTGCCGCCATTGTCGTCTACAATCCCGTGCAAACCACGATGGGTGCTATCACCGAGATGAGTCAGGAGGTGACGCAGGTCGGGCGACGGGGCGAGCAGATCGCCGACCAGCTCGACGGCCTGTTGGCCTCTGCCCAGGACGAGGATGGCTCCTACGATCTCTCTGCACTCACCTCCCTTGTGTTTGATAACGACAGCGACGAAGGCAGTGGTGGATTCATGAGTAACCTACTGGGTGGGTTGTTCGGCAACGGCGACGACAACCCCCTGCAGATGCTAGGGCCGGTGGTGCATCGTGTAGTCAATGTGACTCTGACTGCACTGGACTACCTGGACGAACTCGATGCGGACGACGTGCAGACGATGAAACAGATCCTGCCACACGCGCTCGAGACCCTGCGCTACGCGGACGAGCACCATCTACTACAGCAGAGCCTGCAGATGCTCGAGTTTGCGAGCCGCACGATTGCGCGTGTGCGTCGCCTGGAGCTCGACATCCCCGATGAGGACCTGAAGAAGATGCCGCTCATGCTGCACGAGATGCAAATTGCAATTGATGACCTCACGCAGATGCTGGAGCGCTTTCAGGAGGAGGGAATCCACGTTGCACTATGATAAATACAACTAGCTGCTTGGTAGACTGTCCAGTTTCCTCAGTGTGCATCTGAAATAACCCATGGCTAGCAAACACCTCTACGTTGCGTTCGACATTGAGACGACGGGCGCGAGCCTCGAGAAAGATCTATGCTTTGCGGTCGGTTACTGTGCGGGCTACAGTGAGACGGATATTGTGGAAGAAGGCAAGTGGGTGATCGATCTGCATCAGATCATACAGCCGAAGCTTCTCCCGCCGCTTCCCAACGGTTCTGATGGGTTGTGGGAGACGGGGTGGCAGGTGAGTGGGTTCGAAATGCGGTGCTTCACTGAGTTCTGGTCCAAACACCTTGACATCCTCAACCGCCTCTCCGACGAAGCGCAGTACGACGCGGAGCGCTACATCTTCTACCAACTCAACAAGCTGCTCGAGCGGCTCGAGACTGTGGGCATTGGTCGTCCTGCCGAGGAGGAAGCGGGGCTGCGTACCGAGAAGAAGGGACTCAAGTTCTCTCTTGTCTTTGACACTGTGGCCTACGACACGACGTGGATCAACCACCGCCTGCAGAAGTACGGGTACGCGCAGCTGACCGCCAAGCGAGACGGCACCGGCTACCGCAGCTGCTACGAGCTTGACTCCTTCCGTCTCGGCCTTGCGGGGATGCGGCCCGACGCGCCTTGGGAGCAGCGAAAAGCGGCCGTGGTCTGCTCCGAGCACCGCGTCGAGGGCGCAGACCACGACCCGCAGGTGGATGCACACAACATCTTTGTGGACTTTATGGCCGCGCTTGCTCGCTGTGGGGAGGGACAACAATAAAAATTTTTATCTCTATATACATCCTGTATTATACTTCGATCAGGGGACGGGGGTCGGGGAGAGTCAGTTTGCCATCGCCCATGCGATTGTAT
>CAZLYS010000790.1:0-2755 GCA_964563415.1 uncultured Halomicronema sp. | reverse complement strand
GTGGGTTTCGAAACTCACCCTTCGACGACCGACCCACCCCATTGCCCCTCCCGTGGAGGGGATTCAAAACTGGATAAGAGCATGACGCTAAACGTATACTCTCAAACTGAGTTGGCACCATGAGCACCCCGGCGACCTCCAAAAAGCAAGAAGATTCAGCGATCGCCCCCCCCGAAAATCCGCTCTCTACCAGGCGTATTTTGCGGGCCTTTACGGGCTCAATGATGGCGGGCATCTTTGCCATGCTGTTTTACAAAATGTTGGTTGCCGTCGCTACCTCATTTGCCAACAAACCTGTCACCTCAGACAACATTACCGTCATCAATCTTTCCGCTGCCGTACGCACCTTAGTGTTGGGCAGCATTACCTTAGGTACTGGAGTCTTTGCCATCTCCGCGATCGGGTTAACCCTGCTCGGTTTACAAATGATCTGGCAGCGATTCACTGGCTCATCCGCTGCGACTCCAACCACTCTAGAAAATCAAGATTAATGTAGTACATTTGATCTGTGTCATAACTATGTTTATGGTTATGTCAGACTAACTGCGTCATCCAACGCCCATCATTAGGGTCGTTCCTAGCTAATCGCTGTTTTAGAGCATGGCGAAAAATCCGGTCCTTGATCGAGGTTTGCCTTGCGATTCTTTTCTCGATACATCGGACACTATTCCCCTGGCCCAACCATCTCTAGCTCCATCCTGAAATCTAGAAACCGAAACCCTAAGCCTAAAGCCCGAACCCATAGACCTAGAACCTAAAACCCCTTGCCCTTTTCTCTGGCCTTAAAACTATTGGGAATTTTCGGCAATTCGCTTGATTTTGCTGGGATGGCGCGTAAAGTATCGAGTAATTATTAGCCCTTAACTCCGTTTTTTAAGAAAGGACGTCGTCTATGGCGATTATTGCCCTCAAAGCCTGGTATCTAGAACAGTACGAACCTGCTCAAGAGTTGGAAAAGCGATCGCAAGATCTCCGATTGAGCCGCAATAGTCTGTTGAAGTCAGGGCTGCGGGCAGACTTTTTGGATGACAGCGAAGCGGTGCGTCAGGCCGATTGGTTCCAAAGGTATCTCGCGGGGGAAGGGGCTGAGTTTTATATCGAGGGCAGTGGCACCTACGCTATCTCAAACATTGATCTCCTGAGCCATGAAATTTACTTCACCAAGCAAGAGTCTTTGGTGCAGCAGGATCCGTCGATCTTTTTCTGCTATCAGACCGATTACGACGAGTCGAGTGCCTTGCTGCGCGACGGCTTAGAGTCATTAATTGAGAAGGTAAATCAGCGATCGCGACTGCCCCTCACCTTGGAAGAAGCGACTCGCACCGGCGCTGGCGCTCTCAAGCGCAACAGTCCACTAATGCGCAAATTGCGGAAGTCTCTGCTGTTTGTCGCTGACGGCACTTCGGTGGCTCAACTTCCCGGCACGCCACCGGCTCTAATCCCGAGCGCCAGTGTCTGTGTCGAGCTCGGTTACGCCCTGCAGTGCAAGCGCCCTGAGCAAATCATTCTGGCCCGGCAAGAGCGCGATGACCTGCCTGGTCATTTTCCCTTTGAAATTCCCTCTGAACAGCAGATCATCTTTCACAATGCTGCTGACCTCAAGGCTCAACTCAAGGCAAAAATCGAAGGCGAACTCAAGCGTTACAAGCTGCTATAGCGCTTGAATTCGCGACGGCAACTGTTGTGCAATGTGACTAGATACCAGCACCATCCAAGAATTCAGTGATGGCGCGGTCTTCGATACGACAACTGCGAGTTTGACCGATCGCGACTAGCTCTTTCTGGCTGACCTTGTCTTCCTTGAGGGTTTCGAGCTGTTCTTCGAGCGCTTCAATCCGGTCAACCAAGGCGCGAATGACTTGGGCCTCAGAGTCGGGTAAGCGATCATGGTCTAGCGGCCCCACCCGCTCCCCGGCCCGATAGACTACACGGCCCGGAATACCCACAACTGTGCAGTCAGAGGGCACCTCGCGTAACACCACAGAGCCTGCCCCGATGCGCACATTGTTGCCGATGAGAATATTGCCTAAAACCTTAGCACCCGCCCCAACGACAACATTTTCGCCCAGAGTAGGGTGGCGTTTGCCAGACTCTTTACCCGTGCCTCCAAGAGTCACCCCCTGGTAAATCAGGCAGTAGTCACCAATAATGGCTGTCTCACCCACAACCACCCCCATGCCGTGGTCAATGAAGACGCCATGGCCAATTGTTGCCCCAGGGTGAATCTCAATGCCTGTAATGAAGCGACTGATGTGGGATAGCAAGCGGGGGACGAACGGTAATCCCACATTCCACAGCCAATGGGCTACCCGATGGAACATGAGTGCTTGCAAACCGGGATAACAAAATAGCACCTCCAGCCAATTGCGGGCTGCAGGGTCACGTTCAAAAACAATTTTGAAATCAGCTCGCAAGGCTCTTAGCACCGGTATTGCCTCGTGGAAAAACTCACTGTGCAATTTTAGCGTTACTCATTGTTCTGGGGAATAGGCTAGAGGGTGAGGATTGCACGATCGCCCTCTCCAAATAGTGATGCATTTACTACAGACCCAGCGGAGCAATCGCTAGACCCAGCGGAGCAATCGCTAAATTCATGGCGATGGAATCACAAGTGCGCTGAGGTATAAGGCTCACCAGGCAAGCTGATTACCTGAGCAGACTACAATTTTTTATCGATTTTCTATAGACCGTTTTGGCTAGCCCTCCTAATCTCGTTATCGCCAGGTGAGCGACAAAAAATCCCCTGGCTGAGAGC
>CAZLYS010000789.1:966-2759 GCA_964563415.1 uncultured Halomicronema sp. | reverse complement strand
AAATTCACTCTCAGCTTTTTTCTTGCTACTTTCTGCTCGTCGAACTCACGTTAGTGAAGTTTAGAGGGATGAGCTGGCAAAGAGAGAGTTGCATCATGCCCCAAACCTATCTAACAGTTGCTCGTCAGGGTCGGAATGCTTGGTGGTGTTATCCCTTGAGTTTGGTGCTGGCCCTAGGTCTTACGATTAATACAGTACTTTGCTTCAGCCTGCCATTCATCATCGTGCTGGCCATTCGCGGGGACACATTGCCGAGTGATGCCCTCTGGAGGCAAGAACCGATGGGGTTCTTTGGGCTGACGATCGCAGTTAGTAGCCTCATGGTGCTGGGGTTAGCCTTAGCCATCACCAACTTCCATCAGCGCCCTTGGTTAACTGTGCTAAATCCTCAGGGTCGCATCCGCTGGCGACGTATCTGGCAGGGTTGGCTCGTCTGGTTGGGGGTAATTTTATTGAATATTGGCTTGTTGGCCGCGCTCGATCGCGATCGCTACACCGTCCAATTTACGACCGGGTGGCTGTGGCGCTGGGGGCCGACCTTGTTGGTCATGCCCGTAGCGGCTTTGATGCCGAGCATGGTCTACGGTTATTGCCTGCAAGGCTTAGGACTGCTCATGCCCAACCCGGTGCGGCTAACAGCAGTAGTAGCAGTGCTAGTCGGCTTGGTACAGGTCGTGTCATATCCCACCTCTCCAACCCTCTGGGATTGGGGATTTGCCTTCGTCACAGCAGGTTTCTTGGTGTGGATTATCTTGCAAGATCAGGGGCTAGAACTCTTTATCGGCATGCAAGCAGCCAATTGGCTGACCCGGCTACAGATTGTCCGCTTACCCAACTCTTCCCCGACTTTTCCGACTTTATTGACCCGTCATACAGTCGACAACATGGGGCTCACATTTATCTTCTGGCTCGCTGGGTTAGCGCTGTTTTATGCGGTCTGTTTTTATTGGTTACCCGATACCACCTCACAGCAGCGTTCAACTGATTTGTAGGAGATCGCGATCGCCTAGTCTTTGACACGTAGAGTCATCGCTGTATGCTATGGCTGTCAAAACTACTGTGTCAACGTTTTACGCCTGTATGAACATTACGCCCCTATACCGATCTCGGCTATGTTATCTAGCTTTGCTAGGTGCCGTCATTGGTTGGAGCACTTTGCTGGTCCGGTTTGGACTCACAGTGCAAACTTCTCTGGTAGATGGCAACGGTTGGGGTTATGCGATCGTGCTTTATTTAGGCTATTTCACCATTTTGACGAACTGGTGTGTCACCTTGGCCTTTACGGCTAGGCTGTTGCCCCGACGATCGCCTCTGCAGCAGTTTTTGACCCATCCGCAGGTGATTTCAGCGATCGCCACCGCTATTGCAATCGTCTGCATTGTCTACTTCTTATTGCTGCGTCAGCTTTGGGATCCCCAAGGGTTAGCCCTAGTGCTCGACATCACACTGCACTATGCCATGCCAGCGTTCTTTCTGCTGTATTGGTGGCTGGCCGTACCGCGACGAAACGTTCAACTCCGAAATATTCCCCGCTGGTTAATTTATCCATTGGGCTATTTGGTCTACATACTCATTCGCGGCGAAATCACGGGGCTGTATCCTTACCCGTTTATCGATGTCGACACGTTGGGATATGGCCAAGCATTGCTCAATTCTGTGGGAATTCTGATCGGTTTTATGGCGATCGCCGCCCTACTGATTGGCCTCAATACCGTTAAACCCAGAGCCGTTGCACCTCGTGAAAAGGCCTTCTAAATTCGATTTCAAGATGCCCTTGAACCACTAGACATTTA
>CAZLYS010000789.1:0-943 GCA_964563415.1 uncultured Halomicronema sp. | reverse complement strand
CTCAGACAGTGCTAATCATTGTGAGTTTGATGATAGCCTCAGTAGCGCTGTTAACGAGTAGAATTTTGAACGTAAACATGAACCGCTTGGTCTCACACCACTTACCCCAAAAGTGTGCAGTCATACTAGGACTCACTATTAGCAGTTTGGTCGTGGCTGAGCGCGCCCATGCTGAATTCACGATCGCTTACTGTGACGCCGAAAACACGGCTATTAACGTTTTTCGCGATGGCGATCCCGAATCACCGAATAGTGAGCTGAAAATTCGTCTTTATGATCGCTCAGATGCAGTCGTGTTTCTGACTTCACCCGCTATCCGTGAACCCAACCCCGAGGGATACAACTATTCCAACGAATTTGGAAACAACCAGTGGACGCTGTTTATTCCCAATAATGGCTCGACGTGTACGTTATCGCGCGATGGCGAGGTTTTTGACACGGGCGAAGTCACCATGCGAGAACCCTCGAGTACCGGTGGAGTTTAGAGAGCAACTGTCCATGATTCAACTGGACGGACTTTAGAAAGCGAGTGACCATTGACATCAAGCGATCGCATTTAAAATCAAGCGCGATCGCGTTCCCGATGCCATGCGATCCGACAGTCGCGTCAGAGGCTTCCGCCCAGTGAGTGACTTTGAACGTGCTTAAACTCCGCAGAACATCCGTATCATAGAAATGGATTTTGATAAACCGCTGGTAGTTGCGCTTCCGAGTCGTTCTGCCAGAGCAGCTTCATTTCCAAAGTTGAGGCGGCCGCTGCACATTGCTCGTTAAAGCACACGAGGTGGTCGATCTCTTCCAAGCTTTCCCTCACCATTGCTAACGCCTCTGCCTCCCCTGTCGGGCGGTCGATAAAGAGAAATAGAAACTCTAGCGACGGATTGTGAAACATGAGCGAGAAATAATGACCATAGCCCGCCATCCCGACGTTCTGGGCTGACGC
>CAZLYS010000788.1:0-2764 GCA_964563415.1 uncultured Halomicronema sp. | reverse complement strand
TCGACACTTTCTCGTGCCGACTCCCTTCAGCGCTTTACCAATATAACGACACTGGTAAAGACTGTCAACTGCTTTGAAAGAATTTTCCAGAAGCCTTGGACATACTGATGCGTAAAAGCGGTGGGAGTTTACACGGAGTCCACTTTTAAACTGGATGAGATTCCTAGATGGTTTTTGCAAGCACCTACTTGATGCTTGGATCCTGGAAGCGCGTAGATCGTTTGCCTCAATGCAAATGTAGGCAAGCACTCAAGGTAATAGGCAATGGACTTTACCAATGATCTGTTTTTGGGAAACCAGCCCAAATTGTCGGCTATCGTTACTTTCGATCGCGTTGTCTCCCTGTAGATAGCAACGACCATCCTCTTCAACAAAAAGAATACGCTTCACGATGAGGAGGTCTGTTTGCACTGGGTGATAGGCAACTACGATGTCGCCAGAACGAGGTAGGACATTTTTGTAAGCTCTAGGACTAATGAGCACCTCTTGATGAGGTTCCAAACTGGGCATCATTGACGCTCCTTGGATGCGCAGTCGACGATAGTAGCGCAATAGCCATAGCACAATGTCTTTTGTTGTAGCGTGTGGTAAGGGTTGCAGTGACATATACAAAAATAGACGACCACCGTATTGTGTGGCCGTCTATCTAGATGGAGGTAGTGCTGAATCTAATTAGCTAGCTGTATACCAGCTAATGTCACGATTTTTAGTAGCCCAGAACATTTTGTGGATCTTTTCGACGGCAGCCATTAACTCTTGGGCATGCTGTGCGCTAACCTCGACCTTGCATGCAGAGCAAAGTTTTGCGGCTTTCCAAAAAGTGTCGTGCAAGTCGGGAAATTGCTCAAGATGTTGAGGCTTGAAGTAGTCAGTCCAGAGAATCAAGAGTTCATCTTTGGTAATCTGAGCTTGCTCTTCCTTAATAGCGACATAGCGAGAAAAGGTATTCCCATAAGCAGGATCACCAGGCTTTGCTTCAAGGTCAAGCAGCTTTTTAGTCATGGAGACAACCGCTTCGGCAGCAACTCTGGCAGAGGAAGGATCGTAAACACCACAAGGGCCATCGCAATGAGCGCTGACCTCAGCAGCGGGGAAACGGTTTTGGAACTTAGAAATGATTTGCTTCAGCATAATGCCTTGCGTCGTGATGGTTTTCAAAGCGTGTAGCAAGAATGTTCAAGGATGCAAATGTGTCTGTGTGACATGGATATAGATAAAGGCGTTAACTGCAATTATCCTGAGCAAGAAACACGAGACAGACTTACATCTAGTAAACATTACTTTTGGTCAAGGTTGCAATGCGAGATTGCATTGCAGGAGAGGCTGTAGCTACAACACCGTCAGAAAAAAACAGAACCATTGTGGAAGTGAAGTAGTAGGGAAACGAAAATATGAATTTCCAGGCTGTTTGCCGATGGATTGCTGTAATGGTTCTCGGCTTGACTAGCGGTTGCAGTTTCTTGCCAGTCGAGGTCGAAAATCCAACTTTGACGCAGGTAGAGGTATCTAAGTTGCCGCCTTGTGTGGAAGATGATTGCAACTGCAGAGATTTCCGCGATCAGGCTTCAGCACAGACAGTCTTAGAAGCTTTACCAGATGATCCATTTCTCCTAGATCGAGACGGTAATGGTTTTGCGTGCGAAACCTTGCCTCTGCAGGTTCAACCATTTGATTCGATCGCGGCCCCTTCCAATAATATGCATCTAGTGCTTGGCAACCCCACGAATGCAAATAAGAGCGATTTCAGCAATTTTTTGATCGAACGATCTCAATATGCACTTTCTTATAACCGAGATCGCGGCATCGCCAACTGGGTGAGTTGGCAATTGAGTGCTGACTGGCTAGGAACTACTGATCGACAGGATAACTTTCGACAAGATGGTGGGCTACCCGCTGGCGTATATCAGGTCACACCTAATGACTATCGCAATACTGGATACGATCGCGGTCACATTGTGCCTTCAGGAGATCGAACCCGCACTGTGTCAGATAACAGTGCGACCTTTTTGATGACCAATATTCTGCCTCAAGCTCCAACAAATAATCGAGGCGTTTGGCGCGAACTCGAAGAATATAGCCGCGATCTGGTTTACGAATTTGACTGGACGTTACACATCATTGCTGGTTCTTATGGTGAACAAGGCCAGCTAGCCTCGGGGCAATTGACAGTACCATCAAGACTTTGGAAAGTTTTGATAGCCCTGCATCCTGGAGAAGACTTAAATGATATTGATAGTGATACGTTAATAATCGCTGTAGATATGCCAAACCGCGATGTTGTCACAGATGATTGGCGTGCTTATCAAACCACCATCGATCGAATCGAATTGGCTACAGGAAGTGACTTGCTCTCAAGCTTGCCGTCAGAGTTACAAGCATCAATAGAAGGCTCTGAAATCAAGCCTGTATCACTTATGTTTAAGACTTACGCAGCGGCCATTTTTAGGGAAGGATGCTTGAGTTGCGGAGAGAGATAGTGGTCAAGGAGTCCGTGCTTGAGTGGGTAAATCGTTGCTCCCCATCTTGACCTGTAGTGGCCAACGGGGTGGTCAAAACACCCTCATAGTGGAAGACCCGTTACTGCTGACACGGCAATACTGACGTGAATATCGCACGCAATTTCATATTGGCCTTGACTTCGGGGTGTCGGAAGCGACTGTCTGCCGGAGCATCGCGAAGGTCGAGACTCGGTTAGTGCAATCCGGTCAGTTTCGCTTGCCGGGAAAACGACGCTTGCTTAACCCCGAAGCCCCTTTCGAGGTGG
>CAZLYS010000787.1:0-2768 GCA_964563415.1 uncultured Halomicronema sp. | reverse complement strand
CTCAGGTTTATGGTGACCATCGAGGCTTTTTTGTGGAAAGCTTCAATCAGGAGGTTTTTGCCGATAAAACCGGATTAGAACGCACGTTTGTGCAAGATAATCACTCCCGTTCTAAAAAGGGTATTCTCCGGGGGTTGCATTACCAGATTCAGTCGACTCAAGGCAAATTGCTGCGGGTCGTAGCGGGCGAAATCTTTGATGTAGCGGTAGATATTCGGCGAAGTTCGCCCACGTTTGGTCAGTGGGTGGGCGAGGTTTTATCGGCTGAAAACCACCGTCAGCTCTGGGTGCCAGAAGGATTTGCCCACGGGTTTTATGTCATGTCAGACAGTGCTGATGTGCTTTACAAAACCACGAATTACTATGCCCCTCAGCATGAGCGCACGATTTTGTGGAATGATCCGGACATTGCGATCACTTGGCCTTTGAAAGGTCAGGAACCGGTGCTATCAATGAAAGATCAGCAGGGCGATCGCTTCGCGACCGCCGAGGTGTTTGCATGACCAAAATTTTGCTGCTCGGGAGTCAGGGCCAAGTCGGGCAAGAATTGCTGACAACACTGCCCTCAGTGGGAAACGTGACCGCCTGGAGCCGTCAGGATTTAGATCTATCCCAGTTAGAGCAAATAGGTCCGCAGGTCTTAGCTCAGCGACCCGATGTGATTGTCAATGCGGCTGCTTACACCGCAGTGGATAAAGCTGAGCAAGAGCCCGAACTCGCCTACCAAATCAATGGCGCAGCGCCAGGTCAGTTGGCCCAAGCCGCGCAAGCCTGTGGCGCGACCCTAGTCCACATTTCCACTGACTATGTATTTGACGGTCAGCAAAACCGACCCTATCAACCGACGACCCCTACGCATCCGTTAGGGGTCTATGGTCAATCTAAGCTCGCCGGTGAATTAGCCATTCAGGCGGCCTGCGATCGCCACGTCATTCTCCGCACGGCATGGGTTTACGGAGCCAAAGGCCATGGCAATTTTGTTAAAACCATGCTGCGGGTCGGTGCTGAACGCGACACCATCAAAGTCGTTTACGATCAAGTCGGGTGCCCCACTTGGAGTCACGATATTGCCCAAGCAATCGCGCAACTCACTCCGCATCTGGGGCCATCCATTTTTGGTACTTACCACTTCACCAATAGCGGGGCCATCAGTTGGTATGATTTCGCCATGGCGATTTTTGAAGAAGCGGCGGCGCTAGGCTGGCCCTTGCAGATTGAAAGAGTGTTGCCAATCACCACAGACCAATACCCATTACCGGCTAAGCGCCCCGCCTACTCTGTACTCGGTTCAGAAAAATTGACGGTGATACTCCAGCAAACACCGCCCTACTGGCGTGTCAGCCTCCGCAAGATGCTGCAAGAGTTAGTGACTTCTAGACTTTCAGCATAGGCAGAGGTACCCCATGAAGATGAAAGCGCTAATGTTATCAGGCGGTCGGGGAACTCGCTTGCGCCCCCTGACTTACACTGGCGCGAAGCAGTTAGTGCCCGTAGTGAATAAGCCCATCCTCTGGTACGGCATTGAGCAAATTGTGGCGGCAGGCATCACCGATATTGGTATCGTTATCAGCCCGGAAACTGGCGATGCCATTCGTTCGGCAACCGGTGACGGGGCAAAGTTTGGGGCGACGATTACCTACATTTTGCAAGACAGTCCTGATGGTCTGGCCCATGCGGTGAAAATCGCCCAGCCCTTTCTGGGCGATGCCCCATTTTTGATGTATCTCGGAGACAATTTGATTCGTGACGCACTCTCCAGCTTTGTTAAAGAGTTTGTAGAGCGATCGCTCGATGCCCTCATCCTGCTAAAGCAAGTCTCTAATCCCAGGGCCTTTGGGGTGGCTGTCCTTGACTCTGGGGGACAAGTCACTCGCCTGGTAGAAAAACCCAAAAATCCACCGTCTGACCTAGCCCTCGTGGGCGTTTATCTATTTTCCCAAAAGGTCCATCAGGTGATTGCTCAGTTAAACCCCTCACCGCGCGGCGAATTGGAAATTACCGACGCAATTCAGGAACTCGTGAATACTGGCGGCAACGTTACAGCACAGTCTTTACAAGGATGGTGGTTAGACACCGGCAAAAAGGACGACCTGCTGGCTGCCAATCAAATCATTTTGGATGAAACCCTCAGCCATGAAATCGCAGGAATCGTGGACGATGCTACCCAGATCAGTGGTCGTGTACGCATTGGCTCAGGCACCACTATTGTTAATTCAACGATTCGTGGCCCCGTGGTGATTGGTGACAATTGCCATATCGAAAATTGCTTTGTGGGGGCCTACAGCAGCATCGCCAATGGGGTCAAGATGGTCGACGTTGAAATGGATCACAGCGTTGTCCTTGAAGATGCCGTGATCGAAGAACTCCATCAACGAATTGTCGACAGTCTCATCGGTCGGCGAGCCAAACTAGTTCACAGCCCTAAACGCCCCAAAGCCTCAAGATTCATGGTTGGCGATGATTGTGTGATAGAGCTAACTTAGGCAAATAGCTTTTCTTGTTTTGCTAGTCCAATTCCTCAGGACGAGGAAATAGCAGGATGTGCAGCCTGAATGAGTCGCTTCTTAATCAAGCGATTGTATTTGTGAATGAACGTCCGCACCAAAATGCTCGTTTCGTAAGCCTCCCAATAGTCCTTGAAACCTTGGCACATTGCCTGTAGACAACCAGCATAACTGCCGTACAGATGTTCGTGAGCGGGTCACCAACATGAGACCCGGACTTTCTTGGGTATCGGCATCCATTTTATCCCACACCCGATACATCAT
>CAZLYS010000786.1:0-2771 GCA_964563415.1 uncultured Halomicronema sp. | reverse complement strand
AGGGAATTTGATATACATCGTCATCCCGGCCACAGCAAAATCGGCCAAGGTTGGTTGATCACCCACAAGATAAGGGTGGTCAGACAGCATTAAACACAGCGATTCCAACGCTTGCTTGAGAATGCGCGTCGCTTCTTTAATATTCTCGGGGCCAAAACCGACCCCCATGCCCAACAGGCTCAGCACATCCCCAGGTACGGCACCAACGAGACTTTTCACTAAATCAGGCGTTGCCGTGGGCAGCAGAGCGGTGCGGAAGTTGGGATGCTGACTAAAGGCCCCGATCATGGCTTTGCGGCCTTGGATGCCGAGGGCTTCATCGGCCCAATCTTCTAGGGCGAGACAGAGGCCCTTTTGCCGTGGGTCGGTCGGAATAATGGGGCGATCAGGATATTTTTCATCGAGGTAGAGGGCGATCGCGGTAGAATCAGGAATCAAATCGGTACCATCTTTGAGCACGGGTACTTTGCGCTGTCCTGACATCTGAAAGAGCTCAATCTGGCCCACACCCGGCGTGACTTCAGTCGTTTTATAGGGAATCTGCTTGTAATCGAGGATTAACTTAATCTTTTCGCTGTAGGCTGACGCTTCAAATTGATAAAGCTCTAGCATGGAGATACCTTGACACAACCTCGTTTACTGTACCGTGCCGGTTCCAGCGGTGGCACAAAGGGTGTTGGTGGGCGGTTGGGATTCCACCATGACCTGAGCAAATCCGGTATTTTGTAAAAGCTGACCCACAACTAGCTCAGCGCGATCGCTAGCCTGCTGCAAAATCCCTTCCTCACAGGCGGCGAAAATGAGTTTTTGGAGAGCGACTTCTTGCGCTTGATCTTGCAGTTCCGGCGCGCGATCTGGCCCCAGTCCCAAAAAGCCACGATCGTAGGCAAAGACCTGCGAGTCACCCACATCGATCTTTTTATCAATGATGGTCGGGGGCGGCAGCATGACCCGTAACACCTCACCACTGGCACGCACATGCTCGGGGGCGATCGCACTCAAGTCCACACCGGCTCTGACTTCTCCTTTAGCTACGTAAACCAGCGTGGTTTTACCAATTTCGTAGTTGGCAAACGTGCGGCTACTAGAAGTCGGCACCACGGCCTCCATGCTAAAAACTGCCGTGGTAAGTTCGCTGGCACTGCGAATCTGCTGTACCACTACGGTTTGCACATCCACTGTTTCAATTGGCTCAGCGGGCAAAAACGCTGACCGAATGCCGTTGACGAACTCTTCGCCCGAGCGCCACAGACCGACTCCGGCAATCATGCCTAAAATCAACATGCCGCCTGATAGACTCCCTAATAAGCCATTGAATAGGCGCAAAATGAAGGGCGACTGCTGGGGCCGCTGGGGTCTTTCATCTTCCCATTGAGCCGACTGCCTAACTGGATAGTCGAGCGACGGTGGATCAAGGCGAGGCGGTTTGAGTCCCATGGTTAGATGCTCCAAACAAGTGGCGCGAACCGTGCGCCGAATGGGGCGGCACGCTTTAGAGCGTAACAAGAAAAAGCGCTGGGCCGGGGCGAGACCGACCACTTACTCAAGCGCTCATAGTTCTTTTGTATTATATGCGGTGAGTCGGTGGATGTCACGAGCAGCTTAGATTCACCCAGCATCAAGCCAGAGCACCGCTGTTTGGTGAAGTCACTCCAGATTGCCGTATCGACATCTGACCAACCGTTCAAGTTCGTAGGACTGTTCTTCCCGGAGGGCTCTGACCTTTTCGTCGAGTCTCCAGCATTCCGTAGGACTTTGCACTTCTCGAAGGGTAATGCTGCCATACACCTCACTAGGCAAGAAAATGCTGTCACTAAACCCCACGAGATTACGCAGTTGCATCCTCCCAGACCAAAACCCATCACTCCGTGACTTCTCTATCCGGGGGTTGTGCACTACTAGCGGTAACTAACTGCACCAAACCGTCGACCATGCGCTCGGGAGGTAGAGGCATCACCTCTTCGCCATGCAGAATCCGCTGTGTGAGCATGTAATGCATTAGAGAACCTGCAAAAATCCGCGCGGTCACCTCTGGGTCAGGCAAGTTCAACTGCTTTTGTGCCGATAAATACAGGGTCAAACGCTCTAACATCGGCTTTTGAATTTCGCGAATGAAAGCCTTTGCCAGTTCGGGAAAATGCTCTGATTCACCAATTAGCAAGCGCATCAGCGTTAGCCGAGGGGAGTTTTGTGAAACCTCTTCGAGCATATTTAAAGCCATGTGACGCAGCACTTCCTCTGGCGGACTCTCCAAACTGAGGCCAGAGGGCAGATTGGACAAAAGCTGCCGGGGGGCCTGTGTCAGTAACTGAACCAGCGCCACAAACAACCCCTCTTTGTCACGGAAATAGCTGTACAGCGTTGATTTTGAGACCCCGGCAGCAGCGGCAATCCGATCCATGCTGGCAGCGGTGTAGCCTTGGCTCGTAAAGATCTGCAAGGCTCCCTGCAAAATCATCTCTCCTTTATCAGCCTTGCCGCCAGAGCGATTAGATAACCAGGGTTGATCCGAAAAACTCACGCGATTGTTCCTACAAGAAATGTCCAGCATGACCAGGGTAACCGAGACTATCTATCATAATCATACTAAACCGTGTAGTTGAAAATACTAAACTGTTCGGTATGATGACTAGTAAGGCTTTTTCTGGCAGGAAGAAGACCTGTGAATCAATTGAATGGAGTCTCCAACTGACTTGGCAGATTTGCCTCCCTATTCAGCTGGGGTTTCCGGGCAGTCGTTATTGCAGAGTTATTACCTTAGAGAATCATGT
>CAZLYS010000785.1:0-2793 GCA_964563415.1 uncultured Halomicronema sp. | reverse complement strand
CGCAATTGATGAGCGGTGGCGCTACTCATCAACATTGACGTTGACCAGTCTTTGGTGAGTGACTCTAACCGTGAAGCAACATTTACCGTATCCCCAATAACCGTAAATTCGAGACGGCCGGTGGCGCCCAAACATCCCGCCACGATGGGGCCAGAATGCAACCCCACGCCGATCGGTAGAGGGCACTTGGTCTTGCCTTTGAGCAAAATCTCTTGAGCGGCCTGGAAGGCTTGCTCAGCATGGTTTTTGAGCTGTGCCGGTGCCCCAAAAACCGCCAACATGCCATCGCCCATAAACTTGTCGACCCAGCCACCATGCTGCTCTACCGTTTCGGCCAAAAAGCTCTGGATTGTATTCAAAAAATCAAGTACCTCCAGAGGGCTCATACTTTCTGAATAGTGGGTAAAGCCTCGCAAGTCAGTCACCAGAATAGTGACTTCACATTCTTGCGCTTCCTCTAGTAAGCGAGTCGGGCTTTCAAAGGCAGTTTCAACAACACTCTCTGGTAAAAACTGCCGCATTAACAGGCGACCTGCTTCGTTTTTACCCTGACGGCGCACAATACTCGCCGTGAGCATGCCTAAAAAGCCCGTACCCAGAATGGTGAATAGGGCAAATAAGCTGACTGCGACGTCGAGCTGAAATAGCACCGCCGCATAAACAAAATTGCCGAGGGCCAAACTCGTGCTGATGATAGATGAGCGCGACTTGACCCGAATCCCACCGGAGACGGCTAAGAAACAACAAAAAGCTGCAATGTTGGTAATGATTTCGGGCTTAGTTGGTGCGAGAGTTTGCCAAATATTGGTGGTGAATATGGCCACCAAAATACCATCGAATATCGGGATGATTACTTGTAACGTGAGCAAGTTTCGCCAAGCATTGGGCCGTCGCAGCACGATCAGAAAACCGGCCGATATAGAGCAGGCAATGAGCGAAAAAATGGCGATGGTCGGCGATACCGAATCGGCATTAATCAACGTTTTGGGAAAGAAAAATACCAATACGTCAAGCATGCTGGCGATCGCCAACATGCCAAAGCGGGCATACGCGATTTTGCGCTCATTACTAAGGGAGGCTTGGGCAATGGCCTGCTTAAAAGCCTGATCAATCTCTACCCCTGCTGAAGCCGCCTGAGAATATGTCGGCGAGGCCGTTTTCGAAGCCGTCATAGTTGAGTAATCTCACAACAGAAATTTCCCGTGCAGTGACTCACGAGTCATAGAGCCTTGATGATGTAGACGCTTCCCTAGGTTGCCCCATTCGATTCTAGGCATTTCCTTTTGGCCTTTGTCGGCTCGGTAGCCGTATTCATCCAAACAACATGCTTGAACCTGGCCCTCTGGAGGGCCAGAACAGAGGCGTTCGTCTACCCATTACCTTTCCAGCCTTGATCCTTATTAATCCGCAGTACTTTTCAGAAGAATGGGTGCAAAGGTTTCCAACATGCCATTGAAACCATCGTGATAAAGCTCGCCATGACTGTCTGGAGACTTCGTCGATTACCTTAGTCGGTCCGTCGGGCGATCGCTATTGATAAAACCCTAGCAATAGCAGATCTAAAATAAATCTCCACTTACTAGAGATTTCTGGGTATCCGCTTTACACTCCTAACCAGATGGCTGAAAGGGCTGGTTTCACTTGTGGTTGAAGATTTCAAACTCAGCGATACAACCCCCTAGTGATTGCCATCTTGAATCAATTGTTGTGAATTGTGCCTCAGCGCCACGAGGATTCTCTTTGAGAAAACGTATGCAGTATAGAAGTCTCCTAGGCGTTACGCTCGGCGTCGCTCTAGGTTTGGGTGCACAGGAAGCGGGGGCCGTTTCCGAAGTCAAGACTGGCATGCGCAAGCCAGATGCGCCAGGCTGGTCGGTCGTGACGTTAGAGCCTGAAATGGCAGCAGCCGTTTCGCCAACCTCTGAAGCGATCTCCCCGTCCCCCGATCCAGTTGCCGCTCTCTCTGTCAATGACGCTGATACCGACTGGGTCGATCACCCCCCGCAGACATCAGAACCTGAAGCGTTCGCCTCAGATGCGGTAGAGCTACCAGCCGCGCCTCCTCAAGTTGAGAGGCCCGACCTCCATCGACGAACTCTCCGACGTATCACCGAACGACTGGGCCTATCGAGCGCTGCAAAGCTTGGTTGACGATTACGGTTGCCTTGAGGGCTATCCTGACCAAACTTTTGGGGGCGATCGCTCCCTCACCCGCGATGAATTTGCCGCTGGTCTAGACAGTTGCCTTTCAGTGGTGAGGTCGTTGAGCGCAACGGGACAAGTTGTCGAGCCGGAACTGCAAATCATTCAACGATTGCAGACTGAATATGCAGCGGAGTTGGCGACTTTGGGGTTTTCCGTTGACGCTCTAGAAGCTGAAACAGCCACCCTAAGAGCCACCGCTTTCTCGACCACGACCCGGTTGCGGGGCGAGGTAGTATTCTCCCTAGAACAGTTGCTTGGGGGTGATCAGGCGAATGGCAGCGGTGATGACTTACCAGAAACGCTAGTCTTTGGCAGTCGCGCTCGGTTAAATTTCAACACCAGCTTTACAGGCCGCGACTTACTCAAAATTCGACTTGACGCCCTCGATCCCATTCGGTTCAACGCGCCAGTCACGGGCACCAATATGACCCGGCTGGCCTTCGATCGCACCAACAATAACGACTTCGACATTGGCAAGTTTTTCTATCGATTTCCGGTGGGCGATCGCCTCACCTTGCATGTTGATGCGGCGCGGGGTGCTTATCAGGCAAACGTTTCCAGCACGTTTAATCCCGGCTTAGCCAGTCC